>JANXCF010000005.1 GCA_025059995.1 Leptospiraceae bacterium | reverse complement strand
TTCCCTTTTCAGAGTAAATCACCTTAAAGTGAATGGTGCCGTCATCTGATATTTCTTTAAGTTCATAAATAAGCTCTTTCTTTTCATTAGCCTTTTTAAGTTCAATCTCTGATGCATCAAAATAGAATTTTTTACCGTCAAATTCAACAGGCATACTTCTAAACACTCTATCAGTTTTTACGTAATAAAGCATTCTTGTTTTCCAAAACAGAATTACGTCTCTGTCGTCCGTGTAAATCTTCTCGTAAACGTTGTTATGAAACGGTGTAGAATTAAAATAGATACTTCCACTTTCAGTAAAGTATCCCTTGAAGAATGTGTAAAGCTTATCAAACAACTCTTCCCTAAATGTAGGATATTTCTTTAATGCTTCATCTACATCTTTCTTAAGCAACTGTTCTATCTTCTCGTAATACTTAGATTTTACTTTCATTAAATTCACAAATCCACCAATACCTTCTACTTTTGCACCGATAAACATATCCCTAAGTGTATTGAAAAACCTCTGTTCCCTAGTCATTGTTCCTCTTTTCTCGTATTGTTTTTTACTAAATATCTGAATAACATATTAACCTTTTTATTCGCTCTTTTTCTTCCACCCCCACAATGAAGTTGGATTGTTCTGTCGCTATAAGCCAGATTTTTGCTGCCTTGCCTGTTTTTAGCCTCATAAAAATCACTTACATAATATAAATTCAAATGCTCAATATAAGTCCAAGTCATGTCTATTTTCACCTGCTCAACACTTACATTCATTATAGCATACCATACCACACCACACATATGTCATTATCCTACCATTGTTTTAATATTTCACCCTCAATCATTTCCTATAATGGCAGGTATCCCCTCCCCCCTCTTCAAGAACAAAAACGCATAGTCCAGAAGCTTGAGCAAGTCCACCGCATAGTAAGAGAAATCCTCAGAGAAAAAAAGCAGATGGAAGAGAAAACAGAACTCCTCGAAAAGTCCGTGCTCGACAGAGCTTTCAGAGGCGAGCTCTAAAGGTTATAGACCTTTCTGGTTTACGATGTAAACCCGCGCTATTTATAGAAAGAGAAGAGGAACTGAAAAGACCACAAATGGCTTAGCCATGCGGATTTTTTGAACTTTTATGTTTTAATTTTGCTGTGTCTAACATTAAGTTTGTGAGATAACATCACCCCATGAAGAAAGACTGGAAGATTATAACAAAGAATAGGAAGCGAAGGAAAGAGAAAAATGGGTATGGAAGGCGGTGGCATGTGGAGAGTTTCTTTTCGTCTTTTAGGTTTTAAGCGGTGGTTTGGTGAGTATGCAAGAAGCGTGAAGTTCGAGAATACACAAAAGGAGCCGATGTTCAAGGTTATGACAACGAGCATGTTTTTAAGCGGTGGTATAGGAATGATAGTGAGGTGAGATTATGATCATATAGATGGGTTATGCTGGTGGGTGGTGAGTAGGGGATTTGGGGGCGTTATGGAGGATACTGAAACTCTTATTGGACACAGCAAATCCGAAAATATTTATGATTTTGTGTTAGGTCTTCTGAATCAGCGGGGATATACGTTCATTTCTGAAAATGATGAGCTGAACAAAATAACTCTTAAAGAATTTGAAGAGAAGTTTGAAATAGAAATTCCTGAAATACTCAAAGAAAACGAAAGTGAATAGAAACCTTTATCTCTCATTTTAGTGGGATGCAGAGAAATTGAAAAAACTCTTCCTTCGATGGTTGAGAAGTTGGAGACCAGAAAATGAACGAGAAGCAGAATATAAAAAAAATTACATCCAAACCTTAAAATCTCGTAAGAAAGATATTTTGGATTTCTTGTTAGAAACTGAACCAACAACTACGATTCCTCTTTTTGAAAAACAAAATAACTGAAGACCTCCAAAATGCCAAAGCCTGAGATTGAATGAAGAGTATTTAAACAAAAAATATCCCAATTCCAATTGAAAAAAATTTTTATTAAGATTTTACAATCTGATATTGTTCGAAGTTCTAACTGGTTTACGAGTTTGGGAATCAGTGTATTAAATTCTAATATTAATAATACACGTCATGAAATAAAAACAATCCTTGAGCATCTAAAAAAAGGAAATTCTAAATTAAAAGTTTTTATGGAATCAATCTTACTCCAATTAGACTTAGATCAAACCTTAAAGGATGATCCATTGAAGTGGAGATTGCAAGCGGCATTTTCTAAAGATGATTTGGTTTTCCCTAAAAAAGTAAAAGAAAAAAATAGACAAAGTCCAAAAACAAATCTAAGATTTTCGAATTCTAACTGAAGAAGAACACCAAGAGTTTCTAAGCTTAGCGAAGGACTATTATGATTTAGAAAAGATTGCTCAAAAAGGTTTATGGATTTCTAACCATCCTGAGCATCAACTCTTTCAAAAATGCAATTGTAAACCCAAACCCAAAAAAACGCAAAAGAAGAAATCCTTAAACAAATCCCAGGACTGAAAACCAAAGATGAAATAAACAGACTTATTGAACTTTTAAATAATGAAACCATCAAAATCAATAAGCGAGATACGGAAGTTAATCAATGTAATCAAAGACTTAGCGAAATATAAAATATAGCACAGAGTATAAAAACTTCTTCAAGATTCGCTTTAATGAAATACGAAACAAAAAAAGGAATTTGTCAGAAGACGAAAAAAAGAAAAAGAAATTTATTTAAGTGTATATCCTCTTGAAAAAAGCCAAAACCATAATCAAGGAAATACTCTAAAAGAAAAAATCTTAAAGAATTTCTCTTATCTCGAGAGAATCAAGTAATCGCTACAATAATCCATTTCTCTATATTCAACTTTATGGTGTTTTAAATGAAGAACGAAGTGGGTTCTATAAGACCTGTATGGCTTGCACATTGGAAAATGAACTTCGATCAGAATTAAATCAAAATCAAAATGCTATAGCAAAACGTCTTGCCGCAGATGCTATTCGTCCGATTGACTCACAAGTAGTAAAAATCCTTGAAAGAAAAGTCTTCGAGCTCTACAAACTGATAGAAAAAGAACTTGAGAAAAATTCCGCAAAGATACAATCATGGAAACTTTCCATCTAACTTACACCTACGGAAATAAGCAATACCAACTCGAAACCATCATGCAAAAGAGAATAATATAAAATATGCGGTTATATCGTTAACATATAAACCTTATGTTTTCAGGTGGTGAACAATGAACATCGAAACCGAAGTGATTATTGGTTATGACGTCCAAGATAACAAGCGAAAAAATAAGTTAATCAAAACTCTCAAAAAGGAAGGGCTAATCCGTATCTCCAAAAGTCAGTTTTTTGGGTTTTTTACTTCCCTCCGAGAAACGTGCCATAGTGCGAGAGTTCCATCGAATTTAAAAGAAGATAAGGAATTTCTTGTGGATGTGCCTTTTTCGAAAATGATACGTGATCACCACTTTGGCCATACCAACTTGGAGCTGTTGAAAAAATTTTTGATTCTATGATTGAGGGTACGGAGGATTTCTTATTTTCTTTTTCATAATTATGAAGTTTCAAAAGATATTCTCACTTTGAAACAAGGCAGGGATTATCAAAAGCTTAAATCAAGAAACCTTCAAAAGCGAATGTTGAAAAATTTGAGTTTTCCAAATTCAAAAATCGTAAGGCATGAATTCGTTATCTCTCACAATTACCAAATCTATGGCATAGTGGATTTATATTTCGAAACAGAAACCGCATATTCTATTGAAATCAAATTGTTTTCTAACAAAATCAGGAAAATTTATCTCTTGCAGGTTTCTTGCCTACGGCTTCGGCTAACAAGAAGCAAAACAGATGAAACGACCTCGAGAAAAATTACAAGCTTTTTTCGAATAAGTGTTTCGTTTTTGTTCCAGATTCTAAATTCTAATTTGAGTAAGAAAAAAATAAAAAAGAGCTCAAAAGGGTGATTTTGCGGTCAATTTGGGCGCTCACAACCCTGCATATGAAAAAAATGAAACTGTTTGCTTTTTTTGGCTTTTGGATAAAAAAAGCATAAATGGAGAAAGAAATCAAGTTTTTGTTTCAGTTTAATAAAAACAATCAGCAGGACCTTTTTGTTCGTGGAATAATCCCTGAGTTGAACGTTCGGTTTGTGTTTGCTCAACTGAAAGAAGCTCTGAAAGAAATCCGTCAGCTCCAAGAACTATCGATACAAGCTCAGGCGTTGTTGGGGGAAGTGATCATGGGGGCGTTTTTACTCACTTCTCGAGAAATCAAAGAGTTTCACGAACAAATTGGGATCCAAATCCACAGTGATGGAGTCATAAAAAGAATCATTGCTTTTGCTAATAGTTATGGAGGGGTTCGAGGGATTATTTCTCCTCCTGATGCGGAATGGGAGGGAGAACTCCATCAAGGAAAGGGGGAAGGGATACTTCAAGTCAACAAATTCAAAATGACGAGTAAAAAGATTTATTCTTCGGCGGTGGAAATGAGGAAGGTCCCCTTTTCGAAAAATATCGAAGAATACATTAGCAAATCCGATCAAGTGAATGCCTTTGTAGGGATTTTTTCTCTTTATGACAAATACCAACCCCAAAAGCCAGTAGAAATCTTTGGATATTTTTTCGAAGCTCTGCCTGATACTTCTTTCGATCAGATTGATGCTTTGGCAAATTTCATACAAAAAACGGATTTTCCTACTTTCTTTCAAACTCTGTTTTATGAGCATCAAACAAATCAAAAAAGAACCTTCCATCAGCAGTATCGAGTAGAAATCCTACAGACGGGGAACTTATTTTTTTATTGTGATTGTAGCTTGGAGAAAATTGAAGAAGTGATCTTTACGCTCGGCAAAGACGAAATCCATGCAATTTTAAAAGAAGAAGGCAAAGTAGAAATTACTTGCGAATTTTGTAAAAAAAAATATACTTTCAATGAAAATGATATACAAAAATTGTTTATGAAAAAAAACAATTTATAAGGTATTAGGAGTTTTTATGGACAAAAAATCCAACCCTCAAAAGGAATACATTTACATTCGTTCCATCGAAGATATTGATCCGAAAAAACTTTCCATTCGAGATTTGAATAAAAAGTTCATCGATGCTCACGGAAGAAAGTATGCAGTGAAGTTTGACTTTAACACAAGAGAAGTTCAATTCGTTCGTCTGGCGAGTTCTTACTATGAAGCAATGAAGGTCCGAGAAGAAATCCTAAAAAATAAATCTATGGAAGATTCTCTAATAGATGATATTCAAATCGATGACAGTTTTTCTCAATCCCATCAAACTGAAAGCTCAAAAGTTGAAAATTTTATGCAAGAAGTCAATCATGAATTTGAAAACAAAGACGATACAACCTTAGTCATTGAAAATGAATTCTACAAAGAATTAGAAAGAGAGTCCAAAAAAGCCATTGAAAGTTTAAAAGCAGTAGAAAAGATCTTGGAACGGTCTTCTGTTATCCAAAGGATTTCTACCTTGATGAGTTCTTTCATAAATTTGCAAAAAGAGATCGAAATCAAGGTTTTTAACAAAAATGATGATGCGATAAAAATCCTCAAAGAACTTTTATACTACCCAAAAAACTTAGAAGATTATCTTTTAAGGCTTCCTGAACGTGTTCGAAAGAAAATCGAAAGCATTCCTCAAGAAGAACGAATGAACTACTATAAAAGATTTGAAATCTATCGCCACTTTCGAGAAATGTTTATGAATCTTTTAGAGTCTTCGAAGAAATTCGAAGATCTATACTATCGTATTCCTGCTTTTGAAAGAGAACATAAGCCTTTACGGGACATCCCTCCTTCCTTGATGGAAATTAGCGATAATACAAAGAAAATTTTAGAGAAAATGAATCAGTGGTATGTTCAATATCAGAAATATTGATTCAAACGTTCAAGAATTGTTGGATTTCACTTTTTAATTTTTTTAAAGACTCTTTATTATCGTATTCTAAAATAAAACTATCTTTTGCGATGTCATCATATTCTGTGCGAATAGTAGCTTCGATAATGTTGATTTTGTTTTCATACAAAAACTTCGTGATGCTTAATAATAAACCGGGACGATCTTTTGCCTCAAAGTAGAATAAAATTTGATTCTTTTTTGGGATTTCTTCTATGATAAAATCAAAATTAGAACTGAAGATTTCTTTGATATCAGGAAGTTTCCTTTCTGGATTCATTGCCAAGAGCTGTTCTGGATCCGAATCTCGATTCAAAAGGCTTTCCATCAAAACCCCTAATTGTGCGGCAAAATCACCAAATGCCTTTAGTTCCTTTGGATTTCTTAAAATGAATACGTCCTCAGAATATTCTTTTCCTTCTTCGTCTTGTTTGGTCTTGATGTCTCCCGAATGAATATCCATTCCCATCACGAAGATTGCCGTTGCTAATCGATACAAGGTACCTCGTTCCGTATGATCGGTGACGATTTTTAAGTAAATATTTCTTTCACTTAATGGATAGCATTCAAATTGAATCATGCTAATTATTTTTATGTTGAATGACGTCGATACACCATCGAATGAATAAATCAGGAATAATATCGACTGCGGGAATTTTTTCGTAATTTTGTCCTACATGGATTTCCATGTGATTTTGCTCAATGCTGAATCGATCCGCAAAATCTTGGAGATTCCTTCCCAAGATGGGTTCTAGTTCCCTCCAACTCATCACAATATAACCGCTTTTTAGAGCTCCAAAAATTTTTTGTCCTCTTGCATAGAATTCGATTTCCGTAAAACTATCTTTGCAATACCATTCCCCCAGAGGATCCAACTCTTGGAAGATCTGCCATAGAATTTTCGATGCTTTCTTTTTGTCTTTTTTATTCTTAGTTTCATCATCCATTTTTTGGATGAATTCTCTTATTACTTGTAAATTTGCTGATTTGAAGTCTCCTTTTCGTTTTTCCTTTTCCCACCAATGAACGATCTTTTCTTCGGTTAGGAGGATTTTTAAAGAATTTAAGGCTTTGTCCCAAATTTCTTCATATTCTTTCTTGTAATCTTCTCGGATCCAACCTTCGTGATAGACATGGATTCGGATTCCTTCTCCCTTGTCCTTTCTTCGGACCCCTTTTTCATGTATCTCAATTGCTATGATGGTTTCTGGCTGATCCTTCCAATCTAAGCCATAAAATTTATAACGAACAAACTCATTTTCTCGGTAATTCGTGAGAATCATCTTCATGTCTTTTCCTGATTTGTGGGACACGATGTTTTTAGCCATGATTACACGTGGCGCCCACCATTTTCGTAACTCTGTTTGTGATGTAACGGCACGATATGCTCTTTGAGGAGTCGCTACTACATCAATATATCGTTCTATAGAAGTTTCTTCTATTTGTTTTCTTGTCATATTATTTGGATCGATTCTTCACTTTGTAAACATCAGAGAAAAGGATCATATCTCTTTGACTTTTTCCTGAAGGAATCATGGGGAATACTTTTTCGTCTGCTGGGATGACTACCTCCAATAACGAAGGTCCATTTTCCGAAAGTAAAAATTCAATTCCCTCATCTATTTCTTTTGGACTGGTGATTCTTCTTCCGGGTATGTTATAGGCTTCAGTTATCTTTACGAAATCAGGATTGAATTGATATTCGGATTCAGAAAACCGCTCGTCAAAAAACAATTCCTGCCACTGACGAACCATACCCAAGAAGTTGTTATTCAAAAGCACGATCTTCACAGGAAGGTTGTATTGACGAACCGTGGCTAATTCTTGCATACACATCTGGAAGGAACCATCTCCTGAAATACAAATCACTAAGTCATTGGGTTTTGCAACAGCGGCACCAATAGCAGCAGGAAAACCAAATCCCATGGTTCCAAGTCCACCCGAGGTCAACCAACGATTGGATTCATCGAATAGATAATACTGGGCGGTCCACATTTGATGCTGCCCCACATCAGTAGAAACAATTGCTTTCCCTTTCGTGATTTCGTATAAACGTTTTATAAATCTTTGAGGTTTGATGACTTCATCGCTGTCTTCAAACTCCAATGGGTATTTGATTTTATATTCTTCTAAATGCTTAATCCAATCAGAACGATCTTTTTGTTCTATGAAGGGAATCAAAGCTTGTAGAACTTCCTTTAAGTCCCCATGAATATAATGATCTACTTTGACTCGTTTATTGAACTCAGCTGAGTCAATATCAATGTGAGCTCTAACTGCGTTGGGGGCAAAGTCTGAGGGAACACCTGCAACCCGGTCATCAAACCTCGCACCCAAAGACAAAATGTAATCACACTCTAAAATGGCTTTATTTGCAACTGCCGTTCCGTGCATTCCAGCCATGCCCAATGAAAGAAAATGTGTTCCGGGAAACGCTCCTAATCCCTTTAATGTGCTGATAACTGGAATCATTCCTTTCTCAGCAATGACACGAATTTCTTGAAAAGCTCCCGAAATGACAGCACCACCTCCCACGTAAAGTAAAGGTCGCTTTGCTTTATTCAAAGCCTCAGCAAAAGCTTCAATATCTCCTTGAATTTTTGGTTTTTTCCAAAATCGCTCTGCTAACCTGACTTTTCCTTGTAGTTTTGTGGTTTCTTTCATTTGGACGTCTCTTGGAAAATCCAAAACCACTGGACCAGGGCGTCCATTTGTTAGCATGACCCAAGCTTCTTCGAATACATCTGCGATCTCATCAGCACTCTTGATTAAAGCATTGTATTTCGTTATAGGGATAGTAATTCCGAAAACATCAGCTTCTTGGAAAGCATCTGTTCCTATCGCCGTTGTTGATACTTGTCCCGAAATCACCATCACTGGAATAGAATCCATCTTAGCATCGGTTAAACCCGTCACTGTGTTCGTAGCTCCGGGTCCGCTGGTTACAATCACAACACCCGGTTTACGAGTAACAATGGCATAACCTTCTGCCATGTGCATAGCACCTTGTTCATGACGAACCAAAATATGCTTGATACTGGAATTATACAACTCATCATAAAAAGGTAGGATAGCTCCACCAGGATAACCAAACACTATATCAACATCATGAGATAATAACAAATCCAACATTAACTTTGCCCCAGTTTTTTTCATATTGACTCCTCATTTTTTGTGGGAATTTATGTAGTACTATCAAATTATACCTCAATTTAGATTCATTCAGTTCTTAGTCAATCTTAATTTGATTTTCTTATCAAGACAAACTTGACAATTATCATCATACACAAGCAAAAGAAAATCATTACATCATAGATAAATCCAATTGACTAAAAAAATCTTAGTTTTTTTCCATCCTTTATGGAAAATAATATCCAAATCATTATCGAAAATATTAAAAAAAGTGGAAAATACGGAGATACTCCTGTTTTTTCAAAGAGCCAAATTGAAGATTGGGAATATGACCTTAATTTTCAATTCCCGGAGGATTTTAAAACCTTAGTCACTACTCTTGAACCCGAAATAGTTAACTTCTATTTTGTGAAACCCCAAAGACATTCCAAAAAAAACCATTATATCGTTTTTGCAGAATGGACCGATGATTTGTTTGCCTTTAATGAAAAAGACCTTTCTGTTGTAACTTTACTCAATGATAATGACTCAGGAAAGACTTGGAAAAACTTCACCGAGTGGATGGAATATGTTTGGAACATGAGCAATAAGCCCATCAATCCTGAATAAAATCATGTTGAAGCTCTTTTGGGATCAGTTCCTTAAATTTTCTCTTGTTGGCGTTGTAAACACTTTGATAACTTTAAGTTTGATTTATCTTTTCACTGTGATCCTTCAAATAAACTATTTACTGGCGAATGGGATTGGTTATGTTGCAGGTTTTTTGAATAGCTTCTTTTGGAATAAATTTTGGACCTTTCGTTCAAGAGGGAAGATAGGTAGAGAGTTTCTTCTTTTTTTGATTGTTTTTGGAATAAGTTATGGTTTTCAGTTTTTCGTGCTACTTATATTAGTAGAAATCATTTCGTTTGATGAATTTTTTTCTCAGATTTTAAGTATGGGGTTTTATACACTTGCCAACTTTTTTTTGAATAAGTATATGACCTTTCGATGAAGGAACCAACTCTTTCTGTGATCATTCCTTGTTATAACGAGGAAAAGGTCATTGAAGAAACATTCCAGCGACTTTCTAAAGTATTATCAAAAAATTTTCGCAATTACGAATTGATTTTTATCAATGATGGAAGTACCGACAAAACATTAGAAATCTTAGAATCCATCGCCAGTAAAGATAAAAGAGTAAAAATCATTTCTTTTTCAAGAAATTTTGGGCATCAGCCAGCAGTGGTTGCTGGCTTAGATAACTGTAAAGGAAATTATGCTGTTATTATCGATGCAGATTTGCAGGATCCCCCGGAGCTTATTCCTGAGATGTATCAATTAGCTATTGAGAAAAAGGCGAATGTGGTTTATGGAGTTCGAGTAGAAAGAAAAGGAGAAACCTTTTTCAAAAAATACACTGCATGGCTATTTTATAAAATCATCAATTTCTTGTCTGATGTTCCTCTCCCCGAAAATACGGGGGATTTTCGGTTAATTGACCAAAGAGTGATAGAAGAATTCCGAAAACTTCCCGAGAAAAACAAATACATTCGAGGTTTGATCAGTTGGATTGGTTTCAAACAAATACCATATTACTATGTCCGAGAACCTCGCTTCGCAGGTGAAACCAAATATCCACTATCCAAAATGATACGTTTTGCTATGACGGCTCTTTTATATTTTTCAAAAAAGCCTTTGAAATTAGCCACTTCGTTAGGTTTCATAAGCATTTTATTAGGGTTGGTATTAACTGTTTATGTCTTCCTTTCTATCTTTCTTAGACCTGAGATTGTGCTTAGTGGTTGGGCTTCAACCATCATTACTATCATCTTTTTTGGAGGTGTTCAATTACTGACTATTGGTCTTATAGGAGAATACATTGGCAGTATATTTGATGAAATCAAAAACCGCCCAATCTACATCATTGACAAAAAAATAAATTTTTAAAACTAGATAAGAGTTGCAAACTTACTATGATGAAGTGTAAGTTTTGCTTTATCATCAAAGGGATTCTGTTTTTATTTCTTAATCAATGTAGCCCCACAGATAGACTGCCACCATTTATCAAAGACGGAGTTTTAGATTTATCGAATTGGGATTTAGACTCTGAAGGACCCGTTCCTTTAGTAGGAGAATGGGAGTTTTTTTTCGGAGTTCTCTTAGAACCTGAAAGTTTACAAAACAATACAATACTTTTAAAAAAAACCCTTATCCTTGCTCCTGCGAACTGGAATAATTTTGGTTATGATGTAAACAATGTAGCAACCTACCGAGTCTTGATACGTCCTTTGGAATATCCAAAACTTTATGCCATAAAACTTCCCCATTTCGCTTCAGCCTACAAGCTTTATATCAATGGTAAGTTTGTTTCTGAGAATGGTGTAGTGAATCAAAAAAAAGAAATCTACAAACCCCAACATCTACCAACCGTGAAATACGTTTTTGTCGATAAACCTGAAATGGAAATCCTCATTCAAGTAGCAAATTTCAGCGATAACATTAGCGGAATCGTAGAAAAAATATACATTGGCACAGAAAATTTTATTATCAAGAAATACGCATTTTCTATTGGAACAGAAATTTTTTATTTTGGTATTATCCTCATCATGGGAATTTATCATTTGTTTTTATTCTTTTTTCGAAGAACGGAATTAGCCCCTCTATTTTTTGGATTATTCAGTTTGATTATGGCATTAAGGATTGCTATAACGGGAGAAAAATTCTTCTTGCAGATTTTTCCTGATTTTCCCTGGGAAGTTCATATAAAAGCAGAATATCTTTCCGTGTTTTTGGGTCTTCCTTTTTTTGCTTTGTTTTTGTTTTATACATTTCAACAACGCGAAAATTATCCCAAGACGAGGATTATAGAACAACTTTTCTCACAGAATTTCATCCCTTTTTCATCAAAATGATTCTTTATGTTTCTTTTCCATTAGTTATAATGACAATTATCTTCCCTATTCATGCCATGAAAATCTTTCTCGAGTTATACCAAATCTTTCTGATTTTTATGAGTTTGTATTTGCTTTATGGTTTGATATTATCCACTCTTAAAAGAAAAGAAGGAACTCTTTTCTCCCTGATTGGGATCATAGCTCCTCTTTTGACTACTATTAACGATATTTTGTATGCAAGAAACATCATTGAAACAGGATATTTATTACCTTTGGGGATTTTTATTTTTATTTTGTTTCAGGCACTTTCCCTATCTTATAAGTTTTCATTCGCTTTCGAACGTAATCGTGTTCTAACAAAAAAACTCGAAGATCTCCTTGCTGCTGTTTCGAAGTTTGTTCCCAGAGAATTCTTAACGACTCTAAGAAAAGAAGACATTTCTCATGTTCGATTAGGTGATCAAATCCAAAGAGACATTACCATCATGTTTGCTGACATAAAAAACTTTACTCAAATTTCAGAATTGCTACCCCCAGAAGATAATTTTAAACTCATCAATCAATATCTAATGCATGTAGAACCTATTATTCAAAAAAACAATGGTTTTATTGATAAATACATTGGGGATGGAATTATGGCACTCTTCCCAAACAGTCCAGAAGATGCCATCCTTTCTGCCATAGAAATCCAAAAAACCATAAAAAATTTTCGTTATTCTTATAAATACCAAGACATAACCTTAAAAATATGTTGTGGGATTCACACAGGTGTTGTGATGTTAGGAGTGATTGGGAGTTCCAACCGGATGGAAACCACAGTGATTTCGGATGCTGTCAATACGTCATCTCGATTAGAAAAACTCAATCGGGATTTTGGAACCGACATTCTGATTTCAGAAGACGTGCTCAACAAACTACCGAACAAAGATCAATACTTCCATCGTTTCATTGGAACTATCATTTTAAAAGGCAAACACACACCTGTTAAGGTCTACGAAATTTACAACCACTACGATGAAGAAATCAAACAAAAATACAGACAAACGAAAGAAAAATTTATAAAAGGCATTGAAAATTACACAAAACAAAAAATTGATTTAGCTTATTCTCTTTTCGAAGAAATCCTTGAGTATAATCAAAATGATAATCCTGCTCATTTTTACTATCAAAAATGCAAAAAAGTTTTAGGGAGTTAAGATTTTTTCTTTTCAGAACTTTCACTTAGAGTTTTCTTCTACTATGAAAGTTTCGGCTTATGCTTCTTTCCAAGAAAAATCAGAATTAGAACCTTATGAGTTCGAATTAAAACCACTACAAGATCACGAAGTTCTGGTCAAAATCACCCATTGTGGTATTTGTCATAGCGATGTCCATTTGATTGATAATGACTGGAAGATCAGTTCGTATCCCTTAGTGCCAGGGCATGAAATCATTGGGATCGTCGAAAAAACGGGGAAAAACGTTAAAAACTTAAAAATTGGAATGCGAGTGGGGATAGGCTGGCAAGCAGGTAGTTGCGGTCATTGCGAATACTGCTTGATGGGACAAGAACAGTTCTGCGAAAAACACATCGCCACGTGCGTAGGAAGACCAGGTGGTTTTGCTACCTACACCGTCGTTGAAAGTAAATTTGCCATTCCGATTCCTGAGGATCTACCTTCTGATACTACAGCTCCTCTTTTATGTGGAGGAATCACGGTGTATAACCCTTTGCGTAATTTTGCTCATCCTTCTATAAAAATTGGAGTTATTGGCATGGGAGGGCTCGGGCACTTAGCCATTGAATTTGCTTCGGCATTTGGATGTGAGATCATAGTCTTTTCAACTACGAAAGAGAAAGAACGAGAAGCAAAAGAACTCGGAGCTCATCATTTTGTTTATCTACCTGAACTTACCAAAAAAGAAATCCGACTCCTCAAAAGAAGTTTTGATATGATCCTTTCTACTGTGTTTGTTGATCTTGATTGGAACATGTTTCTTTCGTTTTTGAAGCCAAATGGACGTCTTCATTTTGTTGGAGCTGGGGGAACGTTGAATATCCCCATACCCAATATTTTAGAAAACCTTCATATAAGTGGAAGTATTATTGGCAGTCCTTCTTTAATCAAAGAAATGCTGGAATTTGCAAGAAGACACAAAATCAAAGCAAAGATAGAAACCTTTCCCTTAGAAGAGGTGAATCAAGCCATCCGAAAACTACGAAACAATACTATTCGTTATCGAGCTGT
Organism: Leptospiraceae bacterium; assembly: GCA_025059995.1. Lineage (NCBI taxonomy): Bacteria > Pseudomonadati > Spirochaetota > Leptospiria > Leptospirales > Leptospiraceae > Leptospiraceae bacterium. The sequence continues at coordinate 205,988 of JANXCF010000005.1, read as the reverse complement.
GTTGTTTCATAAATAAAGTAGTCCAACAAAGGACTACTTTTCTTTATACATTTCTTCAATTAGGTCCTTATATTTTTCTGTCACTACGTGACGTTTGATTTTGAATAAATTCGTTAGCTCATCACCGACTTCAAAAGGTTTAGGCAACAACCTTATATCAACAACACGCTCAAAGGATTTAAAACCTGCTTCCGCAGAAATAAGTCTTTTTACTTCATTTCGTAGTAATTTCAATACTTCTTCATTTTTTGCTAATTCTTCGTACGTAGAACCATATTCTTTGAGTTGCTCTAAGGATGGAACAATCAAAGCAGCTAAATATTTCTTATCTTGACCAACAACCATGCACTGATGGATCAAAGGAGACTCTAATAGTCGATTTTCAATTGGAACTGGTTCTACGTTTTCTCCTCCTAAAAGAACTACGGTTTCTTTGGATCTTCCTACTATCTTCAGACAGTTATTAAATGTCATCATTCCCAAATCACCAGTATTTAAGAATCCATCTTTATCGATGGTTTTTGCAGTGGCTTCTGGGTTTTTGTAGTATCCTTTCATCACTTGGGGTCCTCGAACATGAATTTCTCCCTTCACTCCTCGTTTTTTCGGTCCATTCGGTTCTGTGGTGTATAGAATCTCGCCTGTCGAAATATCAATCAAACGTAATTCGGTATTGGGATAAAGAGGACCGACAGTTCCGGGAACTAATTTACTATATGTTCGCACCGCCAAAACAGGAGCTGTCTCTGTCATACCATATCCTTCCAAAACAGGAATTCCAATATTGTTAAAAAACTCATCCACGTGCAAGGGAAGCGCACCACCACCAGACACAGATCCCCGTAATTTCCCTCCCGTTGCTGCTCGGATTTTTGACAATACAATCGCATCCAAAATCAAATTCGGTATAGCGAAAATAATTAAATTGATAAGATGATAAATTCCCAAGAAAAATGAATATATTGGATTTCTTCCAGTCGTGTCCAATTCTCTGAAGGTCAAAAAGCGAATCGCTCCTTTGAATTTTTTTGAACAATAGTAAGCTGCGTGAAACAAATTCCTACGAATAGCTGGTGCTTCTTCGATACGTTTTAAGATTCCTTGATACACACTTTCCCAAAGCCTTGGAGCTGATGCCATAAAGGTAGGTTTTACAATGGTCAGATCTTCACGAACATTTCTCACATTTGTGTAATAAGTGCATATGCCGTTGGCGATACAAAGCATTTCGAACATTCGCTCAAAGATATGCCAAATGGGAAGTATCGACAAAACTCGATCCTGTGGTGATAATGTAATTTCATCTGGAAGATTATTGATTTGAGAAATAATGTTTTTGTGAGTTAACATCACTCCTTTAGGAGTTCCTGTTGTTCCGGAAGTATAAATCAATGTGAATAAGTCATCTTCTTTTATGTTTGCCATTCTTTCTTCTACTCTGCGATCTCCTTTTTTGCGAAGTTCTTTTCCTTTCTCAAGTAAATCGTATAGATGTAAAACACCTTCAGGAGGTTTTGTATTTTTGTCCATGACAATGATATGTTGTATGTTTTTCAAATGGGCTTTGTTTTTTAACACCTTATCTAAAACCGCTTGGTTTTCGACAATCACTACTTTTGCATCAGAATGAGGAACTATATATTGTATATCCCCATCTGTTATGTCACTACCTCTTGGAACGTCCACAGCTCCACAAAGTTGAATACCATAATCCACTAAAATCCATTCAAAACGGTTATCAGAGAAAAAACACACGTGTTCTCTTTGTTGAATCCCAAGATCAATAAAAGCTGTTGCTAATGCTACTCCCATTTCATATAATTCTTTGAAAGATACGGGCTCAAAAACCTTGTTCTCGTTTCTTGTAGCAAAAGCAGGTAAATCACCATATTTTTCTGCTGCTTCTTTATAAAGTTCTGCTAAGTTCTTTGCTTTCGTTTTTGTTGACATGACTACCTCCTTTTTTTACATAGAGATTGTAAGAATCCGTGAAATATAATATAAATCTAATAATAAGCACATAGGATTTTATGTCAACATATAATCGAAAAACACTAAAATTCATTATTGAAACTAAAAAAAATTTATGTATTGGAATCGATCCAAACGCTGATCTACTCCCTACTGGATATGAAAAAACAATCGATGGATTAAAAATTTTTTTTTCTGATATTATAGAATATACTTTTGATTTCTGCAGTGCTTATAAATTCAACTTTGCTTTTTTTGAAGCTTTTGGTAAAGATGGTTGGAATCTTATGGATCAAATTTTGACCATAATCCGTGAAAGAATGAAAACTTCTCAAACCAAGAAAATCCTTATCGCCGATGCCAAACGAGGTGATATACTTCATTCCTCAAAACAATATGCGAAGGGGATTTTTGAATATTGGAATTTTGACGCAATCACCGTGAATCCTTACATGGGTTTTGATAGTATAAAGCCCTTTATCGAATACCCAAACAAAGGAACTATAGTTCTATGTCTGACCTCCAATCCATCAAAAGTAGATTTTGAATTCTATGGAAATCCTCCTTTATTCCTTGAGGTAGCCAGAAAAATTTACGAATGGAATCAACTCTATGATAATGTCTCTGCAGTGGTAGGAGCTACCAATACCCTCGAAGATTTAAAGCAAATAAAGCAAATCACAAAAGACATTCCGATATTAGTTCCCGGTATCGGAGAACAAAAAGGAAGTTTAGAAAACGTCCTACACGTTTTCGAATGGAATGCTCTGATCAATATAAGTAGAAGTTTAATCTACTCTGCTCCTCATCGTAATGATTTAGCACAATCTATTAACAATTTTATCAATAATTTTTATGATCAAGTTCAAACCCATCTTCAAGCTAAATATTTTTCGTAGAAGTTTTTGAATTCTTTATAGATTTCATCCCGGACTTTACGAAAAACATTCATTACTTCTTCTTCTGTTCCCTCTGCTTTTGCTGGGTCCTCAAATCCAATATGGAGTCGGTGTTTCACAGGACCATAAAAAGTAGGACAACTTTCTTTTGCCGAATCACATACTGTAATCAAAAAATCAAAAGATTGACTCAAAAACTGATCAACACTTTTAGGATAATGATTTGAAATATCGATACCAATTTCTTTCATTACTTTGATCGCTTTGGGATGAACCCTATCTGATATGTTTGTTCCAGCTGAAACAATGTAATGCTTAGAAGAAAAGGATTTGAGGATACCTTCAGCCATTTGGCTTCTACAAGAGTTTCCTGTGCAAAGAATTAGAACACGTTTCACCTGCTTCATTGAAAAAGAAAATGATTTTTTGTCAACGCAAAAGAAATTCATTAAATGCAAAAAAGTGCTTGATGCTTACTTTGTTTGTTAATTCTTTTTGAAAAAAAGGTTGAGGATAATACCTCAACCACAAATTATCCTCCCCTTTTACCCTTATTCTAATGATTTTTAATTAGCTGATAGTTTCTTAATATATAAGGTCTTTCTACTAGAGTTTTGTTTCAAAAAATCTGAAAATTTTAAGAAATCCTAAAAAAATTCCATTTTGCATGAAATTAATAACTAAAGGTTAATTTTAGATACAAAATTTTATTTTAAAAATAATCGACAAAGAAATTAAGTCAAATTTTTTGCAAATGTGAAATATAGATTTCAACCATATATAATTTTGGTTACATTGCCTCTGATGGTTTTGATTTACGTTGAAGGTTATCTTTTTTTTGAAAACAATTTTTTTCATTCTTTAGATAAAGTTTTTATTAAAGATATTTTTTTTAACTACATCGCTTATTTTATATTATTAAATTCATTTTTTCTAATAAACAAACGTAAGATCTATGTTGGTTTTGTGACTTTTTTTTTGTTTGTTTTAACGTTTCTTCAGTTTGTAAATGTAGTGAAAATCAAATTTCGACACGAACCCCTTTTCATGTCTGATCTTTTATTAATGCACGAAGCAGTCTTTTTTAGTGAGTCTATTCTCCAAAACTTCTCAGAAGAAGTTCTTACTTTCTTTGTTTCTTTTGTTCTTGTTTCTTTAGCCATCGCAAAAGTTTTTCATCACGTTCATGTCTTTCTTCCACGTTTGAGATTAATTATCTTGATTGTACTTTCTTCTTTCTTTTTTTTTCTAAACTATCAAAACACTAAAAGCGAATTCCGTTGGGATCCTGTAATCCAACTTTACCAAAAGGGATTTTTACAATATTTAATTTTTGAGGTATTGAATTATTCTGATTATTTCTTTTTCTACTCAGAAAATGATGTGCATAAAGTCATTCAAAACAACAAAATATTTGATCAAAACTCACAAAACGAAAAGGTCCCTTTCACTCCCAACGTCATTTTGGTTTTGAACGAAAGTTTTTGGAATCCAAAGAAAGCAAAACTTCTTTCTTTAAAAAACGATCCAATCAAAGAAATAGAACTCTCTAAAAAAGCTTTTGAAGGCGAGTTGATTGTCCCAAATGTTGGAGGAGGAACAGCAAACACGGAATTCGAAGTCTTAACAGGACTCAGACTGAATTTACTTCCTGAGGGGATATCTCCCTACACAGGATTCATCAATCAATATCTATATGCCTTACCTTTTGTTTTAAAAGAGAGGGGGTATAAATCAATTGCAGTGCATCCTAACTTCGGGTGGTTTTATCATCGTATCGACGTTTATCATTTTCTGGGATTTGATATTTTCTTTCCTTTAGAGTCATTGCCATTTATTCCGAACTACTATGAAGGGGTGATTTTGGATGATAAAGCCTACGATTTTGTTGTTTCGTTGTTAGAGAAAGAACATCAACCCCTTTTTGCTTTTTTGATTACAATTCAAAATCATTTTCCCTATCCTATAACAAATGTTCCCACTGATATGCTTGATGGGATCAAATTGCCTCAAGATTACTTTATTGATGAGTACGAGCAGAAATTGTTTTTCCAACACTTGTTTTTTTTACGGCGTTCAAATCTTGATCTTATCCAGTTTTTAAACAAATTACAAAATCAAAAGGAACCTGTGATCGTGATTAGTTTTGGTGATCATCTTCCACCATTCTCAAAAGAATTTTATCAAAAAATTGGATTGACTGATAATTACTTAGACCTAAGAAAGACCCCCCTTTATATTTGGACCAACTTTAATTTTGATTACTCATTCCCTAAGAATGAACTTTATGCTTATGAACTTTATTACTTGATCTTGGATATTCTTAATATACAAAACTTTCAAACACAAATGTATAAAGGTTTGAATGATAAAAAAGCTTGGAAGCTCTATCAATACGATGTTTTGTTTGGAAAACAAATTTTCTACCAAAAATTCTTAGATAAGCCACTGAACAATAGCCACTATCAAATCGGTTGGATACCTCATGTAGAAAGGATTGAGTGCTCAAATTTCAGTAAGTTCCAAGTTTGCATTTTGGTTGGGAAAAACTTCACTCCCTTCATGAAACTCCAAATCGGGAAAAAAACATATTATCCTGAGTTTATAGACGAAAGTCATCTTATTTTCTTTCATCACCAGAATGAAGAAATAGCTCAAATCAAGAAATCACTATCCATTACAAATGACAGGGATCAAGATTTGAATTCCTCAGAAGTCGAAAACATTCCAATTGAATATCTATCCCCCAGCTGTATGATAACCTCGCAACTTCACGAGATACCCTTTACCATTCTCAGTCAAAATCGAGACTATTACTTAATCAAAATCCCCATCAGACTCAACGGAAACGAAGTATTCCTTACCAAAGGAAAAATTATCCTTCCAAGAATACGTTCCCTTACTGATAAAGACTTTCAAATCCAATACAAAAAGAAAAAATTATCAGATACATACTACATACATGACCAAAACATCTATTTAGCTTTGCCAAATATTTACAAAAAAAGAAATCTTCACCTATCAGAGGTTCTTCGTTTTTTGCAAGAAAGAGAATATGCCCTACACCAACTTTCGCATGATTGTTTAAAAAATCAAAACTATGATATCAGTTTTTATACAAACATTAAGTAAGGATTCTCAATGTATTTTTTGAAAGTTTGAAGAAAGCTTGCTCCTTCTGCTCCATCAATCACTCTATGATCACAGCTCAAGGTAATGGACACAATATTTCCCACTGTAATTTGATCGTTTTTTATGATTGGTTTTTTTTGTATCGTTCCCACCGCCATGATGGCTGCTTCTGGTTCATTGATGATGGCTGAGAATTCTTTGATTCCATACATTCCCAAATTCGAAACCGTAAAAGTTCCATTGGTGTATTCCTCGGGCTTTAGTTTTCTTTCTCGTGCCCTTTTGACCAAGCTACGGATTTGTTTGACCATTTCTAAAAACTCAAGCTGATCTGCATTCCGAACATAAGGAGTAATCAATCCTGAATCCAAAGCCACAGCAATTCCAATATCAATCCTTCCATATTGAATGATGGTATCTCCCTGCCAGCTACTATTCACCACAGGATGTTTTGTTAAAGACTTGGCTACAGCTCTGATGATAAAATCATTTAGTGTTAGTTTGATTTCCTCTTTCATTTCTGCAAGGTCATGATTCATCTTTTCTCGAAGTTCTAAAACGGGATCCACCTCGATATCGATTGTCAAATAATAATGGGGGATATTCGCTTTGGACTGATACAAACGTTCTGCGATGATTTTTCGTATACCTGCTACAGGGATACGTCTATCAGGCTTGATTTCTTTTGTAGGTCCAGCTTTTCTATTTTTTACGAAGTTTTCAACGTCCTTTGCTGTGATTCTTTTTCCGTCTTCGGGAACAATCACACTCAGATCAACTCCATAATTTTCTGCTAGTTTCTTCGCATAGGGGCTTGCGGGGTATTTACTCTTTGTGATGCTTTTTGCTAAACTTATATAAGGAGGTATGCTAATATCGCCGTTTAAGGCTGGTCTATCTATGATGGGCTTTTGAAAATCAGAAACTTCAACCTCGATGCGATCAAATACTTTCTTCGTAGTTTTGATTTCTGATTCTTCTTCACTTTCTATTGCTTCTAAAGTCATTGTTTTTTGAAGAAATTCTTTTGGCTCTTCTGTAGGTTCTTCTGTTTTTGGTGCCCATCCCTCTTCTTTTTTGATTTGAGGTTTCACTGGTGGTGTTTCGATTTTTTCTTCTTTTTGAAGGGTTGGTACTGCTGAAGGAGATTTCATTTCGTTGAGTTTTTTTCTTGCTTTTTCCAATAGTTCTGAAATCTCTTCGCCGATTTCTCCCACAATTGCTATGGGAGCTCCAACGGGCAATTGATCTCCTTCATTTGCGACTGTTGCTAGCAGGATTCCTTCATCAAAAGCCATCATTTCCATGATGGCTTTATCGGTTTCGATCTCTGCTATGATTGTATCTGACTTAACGGCATCACCGGGTTTTTTCACCCAACGAACGAAGGTACCTGTTTTCATTGTTGGGGATAATTGCATTAATTCTATGATACGTGCCATGTTTTACTCCTTTTGATTTCAAAAATAAAACTAAAAGCTCATCAGGGTTTTGACTGCTTGCATGATTTTATCTGGATTAGGTAAACTCAATCTTTCTAGATTTCGTGCATAGGGCATAGGGACGTCCTCTTGACTAACCCGCAAAATAGGAGCATGCAAGTCATAAAAACAATTTCTTTGGATGAAATCGGAAACATACGAACCCACAGAAGCCCTTGGCCAACCTTCTTCGATAATCAAAACCCTTCCTGTTTTTAAAGTAGCTTCGATAATGGCTTGCTCGTCCATGGGTCTTAAGCTCCTCAAATCTAAGATCAAAGGATCATATCCTTCTTTGAGGATTCGATCCAGAGCTTCCATTGTAAACCAAAACCCTCGATTCCAAGTGATGATGGTGAAGTCCTTTCCTTCTCGCTTTACATCTGCTTTTCCAATCGGAATTAAAAATTCCTCATCAGGAACTTCCCATGAGGTGTTATACAGAACCTCACCTTCAATAAAAATCACTGGATTGTTATCACGGATAGAGCTCTTCAGAAGTCCATAGGCATCATAAGCAGTGGCAGGTGCTACTACCTTCAAGCCCGGACAGTGAACATATAGAGCCTCAAGAGACTGGGAATGTTGAGCAGCAAGCATCCCACCTGCACCTCCAGGACCACGAAAAACAATCGGAATCGGGATTTGCCCGCCTGACATGTAAAGAATTTTTGCTGCATTGTTATAGATTTGATCAAAAGCCACCAACGAAAAATTCCATGTCATAAACTCGATGATGGGACGTAATCCCAACATTGCCGCACCAATCCCAACTCCCGCAAAACCCTGTTCTGAGATGGGAGTATCAACTACCCTCATTTCTCCAAATTTTTCCAACATACCCTGACTACACTTATAAGCTCCTTGATAGTGGCCTACTTCTTCCCCCATCAAAAACACATTTGGATCTCGCTCCATTTCTTCGATCATAGCTCTACGAACAGCTTCTCGATAGGTAATCTTTGGCATAGTCTCCCTCCCCTTATTCTACATAAACATCCGTGTATAATTCATAGGGTGCTGGTTCTGGAGATTCTTCAGAAAATCTTATCGCATCTTCAACAATATTTCTTACTTCGGCTTCAATCCTTGCAAATTCTTTTTCATCAACCCCATTGTATTCCAGCATTTTCTGAGCTCGAGAGATTGGGTCTCGCCGCTTCCAAGTTTCAACTTCTTCGGGTGTCCGATATTTAGCCGGATCCGACATGGAATGACCTCGAAATCGATAAGTGCTAATTTCTATTAAAGAAGGTCCTTCTCCTCGTCTTGCTTTTTCAATGTAAGGAAGAATTCTTTTATAAACATACAATACATCATCACCATCAAATTTATCTCTTTCCATGTTATAAGCAACTGCACGGATACTAACATCAGGAACAGACAAAGCACGATAAATAGGAGTTCCCATGCTGTAGTGATTGTTCTCACAAACAAAAACCACAGGCAATTTCCACAATGCTGCCAAATTCAATCCTTCATGAAAAGCCCCAATATTTGCTGCTCCTTCTCCGAAGAAAGCCACTACAACGGCATCTAATTTTTTATATTTAATTGCCCAGCCCACGCCTGATGCCAATGCTACGTGTCCTCCCACAATTCCGTGTCCTCCTAGGAAGTTTTTATGAACATCGAAGAAGTGCATAGATCCGCCTTTCCCTTTTACAATACCTGTGCGTTTTCCTAAAAGTTCTGCCATGAGAGCTCGAGGATCAAGACCACGTACCAAGGCATGCCCATGATCTCGATACGTGGAAATGATATAGTCTTTTTCTTGAAGAGCATAAATGACTCCAGTTCCTACGGCTTCTTGACCAATATACAAATGACAGAAACCACCGAATTTTCCTTGTGCATATAATCGTGCTGCTGCCTCTTCGAAGCGTCGTATCAAAAGCATATCTCGATACATTTTTCTAAGAAGATTTAAGTCAGATTCGCTCAGCTTCTCTAAAGGACGTTCTACACTCGTTGGCAGTATTTGTCTTTGCTCCATGATAATCGATTCTAATCAATCTATCTTTCATGCAAGAAAAAAATACTTTTTTCTGTTTTAAAAAAATAAATAAAGTTTTCTGTTGAACATGACTTAATTAAATTAGTAAAAAAAACTTATAAATTTTCATTATAATCAATGCAGCTTCCTTAAGCAAGCATTTCTATAAAAAAGAATCATTTACAAAAGAATTAGCATTTTTATTTCTTGTGTATGAGAGCTTATGTGGTTATATTGATTTTTGTTTCTTGTTCATGGGGGTTTTCAAAAAAATATGAAATCAAAATCAATGAACATTCTCTTTTGGTAGAATTAGCTGTAACTCAAGAACAAAGACAAAAAGGTTTGATGTATCGAAATCATTTGCACGAAAACGAAGGGATGTTGTTTGTATTTCCTTACGAAGATTATCATTCCTTTTGGATGAAAAACACTTTTATCCCTTTGGATATTGGTTTTTTCGATAAAGAAGGATTTCTTACAGAAGTTCAAACTATGAAACCCAATACAGAAAAAACCTACACTCCTTCAGAACCAATAATGTATGCTGTAGAAGTAAACTCAGGATGGTTTGCAAAACGAAACCTAAAAAAATATTCTAAATTACACCTCACCAACGAAGTAAAAGAAAAAATAAAAGAACTCCAAAAGAAAGATTAAACACAATGTATCTTAAAAACTACTCATGTTATGTTTGTAAATATTTTTTTTCAAATAAGTTTTTATTTTCTTGAGTTCAATCAAAAGAAAAAAAATGTGAATTCATATGTGTGGCATTATTGGTTATGTGGGTAATAAGTCGGTTAATTCTGTTTTGATCGTGGGGTTAATACGTTTAGAATATCGAGGATACGATTCTGCGGGTTTGGCGGTGATTGATAATGGTGAATTAGAAATCCGAAAAGACAAAGGGAAAATCCGAAATTTAGAATATCTTTTAAAAATCCAACCCGTTGAAGGAACAATTGGCATTGGTCATACCCGTTGGGCAACTCATGGAGAACCTTCAAAACAAAATGCTCACCCTCATGTAGATTGCGAAGAAAAAATTGCCATATGCCATAATGGAATCATCGAAAACTATCATAACTTGAGAAATGAGCTCCTACAAAAAGGACACTTGATGCGTTCAGAAACCGACACTGAAGTGATAGTTCATCTCATCGAAGAAGAACTAAAAAAACGAAATACAAAAGAAATCAAAAATGTTCTACCTGAGGTAATCAAACGGATTGAAGGGAAATATGCCGTTGTTATTTTATCTGAATATGAACCCGATAGGATTTATTTTATAAAAGATGGTTCGCCTTTGCTTTACGGGAAAAATCCAGAGGAGTCATTTTTGACAAGTGATATTGTTGCCATGATCCCACAAGCAAAAGAATATTATGTAATCAAGGACAAAGAATGGGGTTGGATAACTCAAAAAGAATTTGTTGTGTTTAATTATCAAAATGAGCCCGTAGAACCAACATTAGAAAAAATCAAAATCCAAGCCATCAGCTTAGATAAAGGTCCTTACGAACATTATATGCTCAAAGAAATCTTCGAACAACCTGACATTTTTCGTAAAATCATCGATACAAGGATGGGAGAAAAAGGAAAAGTTCTTTTTAACGAAATGAAGTTATCAAATGACGTTTTTACCAAAATCACGAGGATAATGATCACCAGTGCGGGAACTTCATGGCATGCTGGATTAGTCGGGAAATTATACATAGAAAATTTTGCAAGGATTGCTACAGAGGTGGATTTGTCGTCTGAATTTCGATACCGAAATCCCATAGCGGAAGGTGACACTCTCGTGATTGCGATTTCTCAAAGCGGAGAAACGGCTGATACTTTAGCAGGAGTTCATGAGGCTAAAGCTCGTTTTTGCAAAGTATTATCTTTTGTGAATCGGACGGAATCTTCGATTGCTCGTGAATCGAACGCTTATATTGACTTGTTGGCAGGTCCTGAGATTGGAGTTGCTTCGACGAAAGCATATACTTCGGAGTTGCTTCATTTACTTTTTTTTGCTTTGTATTTATCAGGCATCAAATGGCTAACAACCCGAGAACAAAGGGAAGAAATCTTCAATGAAATCCGAAAACTTCCATCAAAAATGGAAGCCATTCTTGGAAAAATAGAAAAAATCCAAAACTGGGCAAAGCGATTCAAAGACTCAAGGGATTTTATTTTCTTAGGACGTAATTTTAATCATCCAACAGCTTTAGAAGGTGCCCTCAAGCTAAAAGAAATTTCTTACGTTCATGCTTCAGGCTATGCCGGAGGAGAGTTTAAGCATGGTCCCATAGCCTTAATTGATGAAACCGTCCCCGTGATTTGCATAGCTCCCAAGTCTTCTGTATACGATAAAATGGTTTCCAACATCCAAGAAGTGAAAGCAAGAAAAGGAATAGTCTTAGCCATTATCACGGAAGGAGATACTCAAATCCCTCATATTGTTGATGACTATTTCGAAATCCCTGATACTTTAGAAATCCTCACCCCAATTTTGTCTATCATACCCCTTCAATTATTTGCTTATTATATGGCAATTGAACGAAACTGCGAACCGGACCAACCAAGAAACCTGGCAAAATCCGTAACAGTCGAATAAACTTCATCGAAAAAGATTGAAAAACAAAAATTAAAAAAAAACATTATCTTATGAAGACCAGATCAAAAACGCAGATAGGAAAAAATCAGATAGAAAAGTATTTTGGTTCAAACGTTTTCCACATCAAAAAAATGAAAAAATACCTTCCGAAAGAAACTTTTAAAGCTTACTTAAAAGCTATCGAAAATGGTGAACCTTTGTCATTAGAACACGCAAATGTAATTGCTGAAGCCATGAAAAAATGGGCTATCAAAAGAGGAGCTACCCACTTTACTCATTGGTTTCAACCTATGACAGGTTTTACCGCAGAAAAACACGATTCTTTTTTACACCCCATCCAAACAGGAATTGCTATTACAAAATTGTCAGGAAAGCAACTGATTAAAGGTGAACCTGATGCATCATCATTCCCCTCGGGAGGATTAAGAAGCACTTTTGAAGCACGAGGATACACAATATGGGACATTACTTCTCCAGCCTTCATCAAAGAAAGCAGTGGAACAAAGGTTCTTTGTATTCCTACGGCATTTATTTCTTACAACGGTGATGCTTTGGATAAAAAAACTCCTCTTCTACGAAGTATGGAGGTGTTATCCAATCAAGTGATTCGAGTGCTTCGTCTATTGGGAAACACAACAAGCAAAAGGGCTTATTCGACAGTAGGACCTGAACAAGAATACTTCTTGATCGATAGAAAATACTTCGAGAAACGTTTAGACCTAATCATTACTGGAAGAACCCTCTTTGGAGCTCGTCCTCCTAAAGGTCAAGAAATGGAAGATCACTATTTTGGAAGCATCAAAGAAAGAATTTCAGAATTCATGCAGGAGTTGGATAATGAACTATGGAAAATGGGGGTTTCTGCAAAAACCCGACATAACGAAGTAGCACCTGCACAACACGAAATTGCCCCTAATTTCGAAAATGCTAACATCGCTGTCGATCATAACCAGATCATAATGGAGACCCTCAAGAAAGTTGCTAACCGACACGGACTGGTATGCCTACTTCACGAAAAACCCTTTCTTTACGTGAATGGTTCTGGAAAACACAACAACTGGTCCATCCAAACCGATGATGGAATCAATCTTTTAGATCCAGGCACCACTCCTCATGAAAATCATCAGTTTTTAATTTTCTTGGTTGCCGTGATTAAGGCTATCGATGATTATGCAGATTTATTACGGGTTTCAGCTGCAACTCCTGGAAACGATTTTCGCTTAGGAGCTAATGAAGCACCTCCAGCTATCATTTCCATCTATCTGGGAGATATGCTAACTTCAATCCTAGAAAAAATCGAAAAGCGAGAAATGGATAAAATCCAATATGGAACTTCTAACTTAGACATTGGAATTTCTCAATTATTACACCTACCCAAAGATAATACAGACCGAAATCGAACATCTCCTTTTGCTTTTACAGGAAACAAGTTTGAATTTCGTATGGTTCCTTCTACGGCATCCATAGCAGCGGCAAACTTCACTCTCAATAGTATTGTCGCAGAAACCCTATCTCAGATAGCCGATCGATTAGAAGCAGAATTGCAAAAAAATAACAAATCCTTAGAAGAAATCATCTTGGATATTGTAGCTGATATCTACAAAAAACATAAACGCATAATCTTCAACGGAAATAACTATTCTCAAGAATGGGTGGAAGAAGCAAAACGACGTGGACTTCCGAACATCACAAATACCGTAGATGCGGCAAAAGCAATTATCGCAGAAAAAAATGTTCGAATGTATGAAAAATTAAAAGTTTTCAACAAGAGAGAATTGGAATCTCGATATGAAATTGTATTAGAAAATTATATCAAAACTATTCGGATAGAAGCTAATACAATGCTCACAATGGCAAGGCAAATGATTCAACCTGCTGTGAATCGTTATATCAAAGAAATTGCTGATACCATCATAAGAATTGAAAAGATCCAAGAGGAAGCTCCAATCCAAAGAAAATTACTACGCAACCTCAATCAAAAATTCAAAATCTTAGATGAAAAAATCCAACAATTAGAAAAAGCCATCGAAGGAGAAAACCAAGAATTCAAAGACACCTACGAACATGCTTGCTATATGCGTGATGCGATTCTCAACAAAGCCATGAAAGAACTTCGAGAAATAGTAGACGAATTAGAATTAATGGTCGATAAAAACTACTGGCCAATGCCTGATTATACGGATCTTTTATTTAGAGTCTGATGGAAAAAAATCAAATTTTACTAATTGATTTTGATACCCCATTTTGTAGGATTATTGCAAGATACAAAAGTATTTTTGAAATACGAAATGGGGTATTTTCTCCTATTGAAAGACTCAAAAAAGTCAAAGGGATTGAAAACGTCCTTTACTTTCATCCTGAACCTGTATTAGAAAAAATTTTCAGTAGAAAAAACCAATGGCGTTCTTTTCGAGAAGCCTATCCAGAAATCTCCAACGAAATCAAACGGAAAGGGAATATCCGCGAAATCTATCATTATTTAAAAGAAATCTTTGAAGGTGTAGAGATTTATTCTTCTCAAGACTTTGATATTTTTCGTTCTCTGGATTCTGTTTTGAAAAACCTACAAGAAGATCTTCGTTTTTTGAAGCGAGAAAATTACGTATCTTCCCATAGTTATATTCAAATCATTGGGAATCCCTCCGATGTTTGGATACATCCTTCTGTTGAGGCGACTTTCGGGGTGGTGTTGGATGCACGTAAAGGTCCGATTGTGATTGAGAAAGACACAAAAATCACAGCCTTTACTTACATTGAAGGTCCTTTCTATGCAGCTGAGGGTTGCCATATTGACAATGCCAGGATCACGGGTGGAGTGATTCTGGGAACTTCCTGTAGAGTTGGTGGAGAGATTGAAAACAGCATCTTTGGAAATTTTTCGAATAAACATCACGAAGGATTTGTAGGTCATAGTATCATTGGAGATTGGGTAAATTTGGGAGCTCTTACTACTACATCAGACTTAAAAAATAACTATGGAGAAGTGAAGTTATATGTTCCTCAATCCCGTTTACCTGATTTGAGGGACACCCCAATTCTTTTTAACACAAACCGTTTGAAATTTGGCTCCATCATTGGCGATTGTGTCAAAACTTCGATTGGAACTATGCTCAATACGGGCACCATCCTTGATATTGGTAGCAATGTTTTTGGAGGTAGCCCACCTCCCTACCTTCCACCCTTTTCTTGGGGAATACGAGGACATCGGTATGAACTCGAACGTTTCTTGAAGGATCACGAAAAAATTTTTGCTAGAAGAAATCAAACCATGAGTTCCCATTTCATTGAGTTAACAAGAATTTATCATTCGAAAATGATTTAGAGTTTGAATTATGGAATATCATGATTTCGAAACAGCATTAAAAAGGCTAGAAGAAATCGTAGAAAAACTCGAAAAAGAAGATTTACCTTTAGATGAAATGTTAAGTCTTTATGAAGAAGGAGTAAAACTAAGGGATTATTGTAAAAACTACTTGGAACAAGCAAAAGGAAGAATCTACAAACTCACAAAGTCCGAGAATAATGAAGCGAAAATAGAAGAAGTTTCTGAAGACACGCTCTTTAAAAATGACCAAAAGGAGTAGAACCCTAAAATGGGTTCAAAACGGCTATGTTTTGACATATTACAACGATAAGCCTTTTTTTATTCATGGAGCTCTACCCCAAGAGGAAATTCGATTTCGTATCATCAAAGAAAATAAGCATATTGGTTTTGGTTTCGTTGAGGAGGTTTTGTTTGCCAATCCCAGCCGAATTGAAAATGATTGCAGTGTTTTCCCCATCTGTGGTGGTTGTAGTTTTCGAAATATAAGTTATCAGGATGAAATAAATATTAAAATAGAATTACTCAAAGAATTCCCTACAATAAAAAGGATTTTGGATTCAGTTGCGTGGGAGTTGTTTTTTTCTCCATTTTACCAATATCGAAACCAAGCTAAAATCCATTTTCGAAATCAAAAAAAAGGATTTTTTCAAATCCTTTCGAATGAAATTGTGGGTTTGCCAGAAGAAGGTTGCCGAAATCTCCCCCGAGAGCTCAATGAGTTTATCAAAACCCACCTTCCCTACTCCCATCAAAAAGAACAAAAATTGTTTTTCATCCACGATCAGGTGTATGTGAATCAAGAATTCGAAATTAGACTACCCAAGAAAAATTGGAAGTTATCTACGGATTGTTTTTTACAAACCAACCGTTTTTTGATTCGAAGCTGGCTGGATTGGATTCAAAACCAAATCCAAAATCATATCAGTAAAAAAGATTTACGGGTGATGGATTTATTTTGTGGAACAGGCCTTATTAGTGGTTCTTTCAATGATGAGGTTTCCTATGTAGAAGGCTACGAATCCAACCCCATTTCGTTGGCATATGCCCGTCGAAATTTCGAAAAATTAAAGAAAAAACATAAATTTTTTCAAGTAGATTTGTATCAAAAACCTATTTCGATTCCAAATGATTTCAACGTCGTAATTGTCAATCCTCCTCGAAATGGAATAGGGAAAAAACTATTAAAATCCTTAGGTTCTGCATCCATTCCTATTTTGTATTCATCATGTAATCCTGCAACGTTTGAAAGGGATGTTAAGGTTTTAATGGCAAATCACTATGAGCCCATTTCGTTAGCAATCTTTGATTTCTTTCCCAGAACGCCCCACTTGGAACTAGTGGCTTTTTTTAGAAAACTAAGAAGCTAAAAGTTCTTGGAGTTTTTCTTTTGCGGAGGTCGTGTATTTTTTTCTCGGGATATCTGCAATGATCCTTCCTTTCTTGAGGGCGATAAAACGATCGGCTACTTCTTCAAAAGCCTCATCGTCATGAGTTACAACGATGACAGAGCCTCTTTTCTTAAAGTCTTTTAAAAACTCCAATAAAAATTTCTGTCCCTGAAAATCCATTCCTGTGAGAGGTTCATCCAACAGTAGAATCTTAGGATTGGTAATAAGACATCGGATCAATCCTGCCCGTTGCCTCATACCCCGTGAATAATTACGAACCTCCTCAAACCTACGAGAATAAAGTTGGATTTCTTTTAGATAAAACTCAATTTGATTCCAATCCAAAACATCTTTCTTTTTAGGTTGATACAAAGAAAGAAAATACTGTAAATTTTCCAGCAAATTGAAATCCAAAAAAAGTCCAGGTTCATGCCCTAAGTAAGAAACGTGTTGTAAAAATTCATAATGCTCTGATAGGGTTCGGATTTCTTTTCCTTCGAAAAAGATTTTGGATTCTCCCATGCGATGATGAGAAAGAATTCCTTCAAGCAAGGTGGTCTTTCCCGCTCCATTTGGTCCTAGGACACATAAAATTTCATTGGATTGGAGTTCTAAGTGGAGATTAAATAGAACTTGTCTGCTTCCGTAGTATCGAGAAAAGTTTTGTAGTTTAAGCATGTTTTGATACTCGAATTTGAAGCCCCGCAAAAATAGGAATGAGTAAAAAAATCAAAAGGGTTCCTAAAATCAAAGCGAACGTGGTTTTCCAAGGTTTATCAAAAATGGGATTTTTATAAGCTTTCAATGGATCTTTAAAAATCACTGGACCTTGAGAAAAATCCATTTTCACAACCGATTGATCATAATAAATAAAAAAAGCTTTCCCCAAGTTCGGGATTTGTTTTTCTTCCAAGGTGCCACCTTCGACTTTGGGTTGGAGTTCCTCGGGACGCCACATGATGACACGAAAAATCCGCTGATTTTCTTTTTTGATTTTATTTTGGATGGGATCAATTTGATGTTCAAAATGAAATTCCGGGATTTCTACTTGCACCACTAATTCCGAATTTCCTGGCTTAAAAGCTCTATTGATGACAAAACTTTCTTCTTTTTTTTGAACTTCAACTCTCTGAGGTATCTTTGTCTTTTCGTAAGAAATGGTAGCTATAAGGATATTTGCATTTTTTGGTAAGTAAAATTCCACTTCGCTTGGTAGTATACTTTTTGGAGGGTTTGTTTGATTTTTGATGACGTAAATCATTTGGATTTCTAAATTTTTGTCAAACTTTGTGATTTGATACCCTGAATGAAAATCCAATCCTTGAAGATCTTTCGTTGTTTCGTAAACAAAGACTTTTTTTCTAATGTTCTTTTGTTGGAACTCTTGATTGGAAATCATCTCGCCATAAAATTCATCTCGATAATGAGCTCGGATAATGTAGGGATTGATAGTTGAAACCGGATATTCAAAATACGATGTGGGTTCTTCGATTGTTTTTCGTAGTTGGATGCCTTCTTCTGTTAACTCAAAGATTTCGATTTTATCAGCCTTTGCGGGGGTGGATGTAGTGCCATTCCAAATTTCCGCTTGAATCAAAAACTGCGCAGACAAAGAAAAGTTAGTTAGAAAAATCAATAAAATTCTTTTCATACTTTACCTCGTGGTGTGTTGTTTGTTTTTTCTGAGTTCTTTGACACCAAAGGAAAAAAAGAGAAACTACCGCTAAAAACAAAAAAATCAGAATGAGAACTTTAATAAATTCCATCTGAGATCAAAGTGTTGGTTTACTTTTTTATCTCGACTTGGGGTAGAAAAACAATCAAACCTGCGATGAAAAACAAAAACGTTCCCAACCATAGCAACTTCATGAAAGGATTGATCCAAATTTGCACATCCACAACAATGTTTTTTGGGAAAAGCATATAGTAAGCTTCTGGGCTTCTTTTCAAATCATAGTAATAAAACTCAAACATACTGGCAATGTCAGGGGTTTTGTTGCGATGGGGATCAAAGATGGCTCCAACTTGTATGTAAATGTCTTCTGTCCAACTGGAAATGATTTCTGGTTCGCTTGTTACCAATCTTTCTCCAAAACCGATCGGAGTCCTAATTAAATCTCCTGTATAGGGATGAATTTGAGGGTAAAACCTTCGTTCCGTGATCATACGTTGATCGCTAATTATGCCAAAAGCAAGGTTTTCGATTTTTTCTAAGAATGGTGTTGGTTCATTGGCAAATTGGTAAGGATCAACTTGGCTTGCTGTAATCACTGGCAAATGCTGTGTGGGATTGACTCGATAGTGGGATTCTTGTGATATAGTCAAATAAATGGGATTATTGGGATCAGCATTTGGTTCAAAAAAAGGACGAATGAAAAGTTCTCTTGCTTCAATCGTATATCCTTGAATGTACACCTTATCCCCACTGTAGTAATAAATATAAGGCGAGTTTTCACTTTGAGGTGGCATCAAAGTATAATGGAATTGAACCTGATACTCGGTTTTGAAGGAACCACCCGAAAAACCAATAAATAAGATCACAATCGAAAGGTGAACCAAATATCCCCCATACCTTCGTTGATTCCTTCGAAGAATTTGGATAAAGGATTGGAAAAGGGATTCCTTCATTCGGATTCTTCGAACTCGTATAGCCCTTTGATACTCTTGAACGATACCTGCAATCACAAAAATTCCAATTCCCACCGTCAAGATAGAGAAAATATCAGCAACGATCTGAGGTCCCCATGGACTATTCTCAAGCTTCACAAAAGGACGAAGATAAAAGAAATAAACAAAAGCATACAAAAGAGTTCCAATCAAACCTATCCATAGAGGTTTTTTGATGGATTTTTCGTAAATATGGCTTATGGGTTTACGCCATGATTGTAATGGAGAAAGACCCATGATTAGTAGCATTAGAATCCCAATAGGAACCATTACTTTATTGAAAGTAGTGGGTTTCCATTCAACCTTAAAGCATTGAAATCCATCATTAAAAGAACAATGATAAGGAATCAAAGGAGAAAACACTCCTATCAAAATAATCACAACAGAAATCACCATTAGATAGTTATTGAGTAAGAAGCTCCCTTCTTTTGATGTTATATTTTGGATGTGTTCTTTTGACACCAAAAGATGTCTTTTGAAGTAAAGAAAACGAACAAAATACAAAAAGCTAATGATAATATAAATAATCAACGGGATTCCGATGTCGGATTTAGCAAAGGAATGAGGTCCTTCAATCACACCACTACGTGTGATCCAGGTCCCCAAAAGGCAAAAGTGATACGTAAGAACAATCAAAAGCAAACTCCAAAAATGAAACATTTTTCGTTGTTCCAAAACCGCCAAGGAGTGTAAAAACGCAGTTCCGAAAAGAAATGGCATCAAACTCGCATTTTCAACGGGATCCCACGCCCAATAACCGCCCCATCCAAGTTCTTCATATGCCCAAAGACTTCCCAACAAAATCCCAAAACCCAAAAAAAACCAAGAAAACAAACCCCACCTTCGAAAAAGCGAAAGTAAATCCTGACGAACATTTCCCGAAATCACAGAGCTGATATATAACGCAAACGGAATAGCATAGCTAACATAACCAATATACAAAATCGGGGGGTGGATAATCATCGCCCAATGAAGGAGAAGAGGATTCATGCCCTTTCCTGCCTTCATGGGAGCGTAGTATTCAAGGAAAGGTTGACCATCCTCAAAATACAAAATCAACGAAATAAAGAGCAGATGAATAGAACTAAGAATCAAAATCACAATGGGAATTCGATTTTGAAGTTGGAATCGATCTTTATACAAAACATAAAAAGAAAAAAAGCTCAAAATCAGATACCAAAACAAAAGAGAACCACTAGGACCCGCCCAAATCGCAGTAAGCCGATAAAAAAGAGATAAACCATCCGAAGAATAACTTACGACATACTTACTCGAATAATCACTAATTATTAATTGTATCCATAGGATAGTAGCCGCTATCAGTGTGACGAAGAAATTGACAATGAGACCTTGTTTTGCTAATTCTAAGGCTTGGTTTTTGTTGATCTTGAGAAATTCAAAGGTTTTTAATGACAGATATTCCCAAACTTCTACGATCCTTCGATAAAAACGAATGACCTTGAGTTTGTTTTTACGAAATAACAGTTCTAAGATAAGAGATCGAAGGAGTTGGAATTTTAATTTTGTGGGGAGGCTCAATAATCCCATCAAAAAAGAAAACAATACCAAAATACCAATGACTACAATTGTGATGGAACCTAATTCATTCCAGCTTAGCATAATTGACTTTCCTTATTCTTATAGGTTATACTGGTTTTCACAGGTTTTTTGTATTTTGAGGAAGGGTGCTTGTATAGGAGGGAGCTTCGTATTTAGAAGCACATTTTGCTTCTATTTTGTAGGCAACAAATCGACCATCGGGTTGTAATCGACCATCAATTCTTACAGGAGCAGCATCGCCAAACGTATCTGGAATTTGAGTTTTTCCATTAAAGTAAACAAGGACCTCTTTGTTGTTATGGGTTACGATGAATTCCGCTTTGTTCCCCATACGTAAAATACTTCCGGGTTTTACAAATCCACGAATACGTAATTCTTTGTTATAAAGTGAAGCCTTGTTATCAACGACATAATCAGCATCTACGATAAGCAAGGTCTGACTTGTATCAGGATTGATAAAGAAGAGACTCAAGACTAATGCGATAAGAGACACAAGTATAAAGAAGATTTTTTTGTTCATACCTACCAATTAATTTCGATTCAGGATATAAGCAACCTAAATTTAATCGAAAGATATCTTCATCAGCACAACCTATTTGTTTTGAAGTTTTAATAAAACTTAATGAAAATTGATAAAATATTTAAAAAATTAAAACAATCAAAATGGCAAATTTTGAAAATGAGTTGAAAATAGATATCGAATCAAAAATCTTGTTTATATGGCAACAAAGAAAACAACGAAGAAAACAGCAAAGAAAGAAGTAGCAGGAAAAAAAGAAACAAAGAAAGCAGCAAAGAAAGAAGCAAAAAAAACCACAAAGAAAGAGGAATCATTAATCTCATCTGAAGTTGAAACAAAATTAGAAGAACAACGAAAAGAACTTTCCTTACACGAACCCTCTACGCAAGCTCAAAAAGAAATCCACCAAGAAGTCATACCAGCAGCACAAGAAACCAAAGAAACCCAAGAAATCAAAGAGGCTAACAAAAACAAAATCCTAATTGCTGTCTTAGTGGTGATTTTGATTTTAATTGGCATCTTGATTTTTACTCGTGGTCAAAAAGAAACTCCAAAGCAAGAACAAGCGAAAATTGAACCTCAACAAACCCAACAAGCACAACAACCTGCAACTCCTCAACCACAAGAACCAAAACAAGAACCAACAACACCTAAGCAAGAACCTCAAGAAGTAAAACCAAATTTCCAAGAATACACAATCCAACGAGGGGACACACTTCTCAAGATTGCTAATAAGTTTAAAACTACCCGTGAGAAACTCGAAGAGTTGAATCCCGAAATAGATTGGAGCAAATTAAAACAAGGTCAAGTCATTAAGATTCCCAAACAATAAGCCTTTCCCTTGATAAGCCTAATTCTTAGAGGGGTTTCATCCCCCTCACTAAATATTATATGTTTTTTTTAAGATTTTTTCTTTTGTTTTTTGTCTTCTTATTTTCCGAGAATCAAGACCTTTTAGGAAGGCATCCTACTTCTGTTAAAACCGAAGGACCCATTGATTACTATGAATTCCTTTTTTTGTATGACTCAAGCCAATCCATAGAACAAAAAGAGATTGTAATACATCCTTTCTACTCAAGCTATCAGAATCATGAAAGGGCATATCGATTTTATTCTTTTTTGTATCCTTTGTATTACTCCCATGGAACCAATTATTGGAATACATGGACCTTTTTGTATCTACTTAACAAAGATGAAAAGTATGACCAAATAGAAAAAACAGAAGGAGAGTTGGTTTTAACTCCTTTGTTCTACTGGGGTTATGGGAATAATCCCAAGGAAAGGTTTTTTAGTTTTTTTCCTTTTTTTGGAATCTTAAAAGACAAAGTATCTTGGGAAGAAATCCGATATGTGCTTTTCCCATTGTATGTTTCTTGGGAATATCGAAATTACCGTGGATATTCCATTTTATGGCCTCTTACTATGTGGGGGGGCGATGGCTTTAAAAGAAAAGATTTTCGATTCCTGCCATTTTATTCCAGTAAAGTTCACGAAGGTAAATACAATCGTAAGACCTTGCTTTGGCCCTTTTTTCAATGGGGTTGGGACGGCTTAGACAAAAAAGAACCCAGATCTTTTTTTATGTTTTTTCCTTTTTATGCTCAAAAGAGGTCCCAACACGGAAATATGTATGCCTATAGCATTTTGTATCCGATTTCTTTGATTTCATGGGGAGAAGATAAAGTCGTAAATGCCTTTGACTTTAAATTTCTTTGGATACTCTTTCAATATAGCCGCTCTGATCGACCTTACCTTCGAAGGTGGGTATTTTTTCCTTTTTACGTTCATCACCGATCTGGGGTAAAGGATATTTCCTATTATAAAGAAACGAATTTTTATTTTATCTTTTGGGGGAATTTGAAAACGGAATCAGCTCTAATACAATCAAATTATCGTTTTTTCCTCCCGTTCTGGTATCACCATTATCGTTACTACCAACAAGAACAAGTAGAAACCATAAGTTGGAAACTTTGGCCATTCATGAGCTATTGGCGGGAAGAAACTTCCTTTGGCTGGCGGGTTTTGGCGTTGTGGCCCTTACCTGACGATTATTTCGAAAAGATTTGGGGAAATTTTTATTCTTTAATAGAATACCAACGCTTCGAAAATAACGATCGATATTTGTCCTTCTTGATGAGGATTATGAGTTTTCGTTGGAACCGTGATTATGACGAATGGAATTTATTTTTTTTGGGATTCCACTATAAATCAAATCCGTATCAATGGAAATTCACGTTCTTAGGGGGACTTCTAGGAATTTCCAAAACAAAATACAGCAAACGAGAAAGAGTTCCTTTGTATTTATATCCCAAGTATGGAGCTCTTTTGACGGACGAAGAAAAAGAAACCGATTGGGATTTACACTTTCTTTGGCTGAGATTTTGATTATAATCCTAAGCCTTTACTGGCAATGATTTCCTTCATGATTTCAGAAGTTCCTGCGTAGATGGTTTGAACCCTGGCATCAATATAAGCCTTAGCAATGGGATATTCTAAAATATAACCATAGCCACCAAAAAATTGTAAACATTCATCCACATGACGTTTTAATAACTCAGAACACAAAAGTTTACATTGAGAAGCTTCAACGGTGACTTTGTTTCCTTCCAGATATCGGAGAATCACCAAATCCAAAAATGCCCTTGCAGCACATTGTTCCGTAAACAATTCCGCCAAACGAAATTGGGTATTTTGAAACTTCCCGATGGGTTTACCAAAGGCTTGACGGGTTTTTACGTAATCTACGGTCATGTCAAGTATCACTTCTGCTGAGCGCATGTTCGAGATAGCAAGCACCAAACGTTCGGTTGCCAGTTCATTCATCAAATAACGAAATCCATATCCCTCTTTGCCTAGAAGGTTTTCTTTGGGAACTCTTACATTGTGAAAAAACAACTCAGCTGTATCTTGGGCATGGAGCCCAATTTTTTTTAATTTCTTTCCTCGTTCAAAACCCTCCATCCCTCTTTCCAAAACCAGTAAAGAAATCCCATTAATTCCTTTTTTGGGGTTGGTCTTTACGGCTACAACCACTAAGTCCGCTAAATACCCATTGGAAATAAACGTTTTTGATCCATTCACTAAATAATGATCTCCCTGATCCACAGCCGTGGTTTGTATTCCTGCTAAATCGGAACCTGCATTTGGTTCTGTCATGGCAATGGCTAAGATTTTCTTTCCTGCTATGATATCAGGAAGCCATCGTTTTTTTTGTTCTTCTGTTCCATAATGAAGAATATAAGTAGCTACCACATCACTATGCAAACTAAAAAAAACTCCTGAAGCTCCTACCCTTGCCAATTCTTCAATCACAACCACGTTGAACAAAAAATCAGCACCTGCACCACCGTATTCGGGAGGAAAATTAGGACATAGTATCCCTAAACTTCCTGCTTTTTCCCAAAGTTCTCTTGGCACAATCCCCTCTTGCTCCCACTGAGAATGATAAGGCACAATTTCTTTTTCTACAAATTCCCGAACAATTTCTCGAAACTCTTCATGCTCTCTTTTGAAAGGAAGAATCCGTTTAGTTCTTCTGATTTCTTTCATGATACATGAATAAAGATAAAATTGATTTTTATGTCAATTCATGTTTTAAAGCCCTTTTAAAAATGCTAAAATTCTCTTTTTCTATGGTGTTATTTTTTGTGTAATTTGCCTATTTCTTTGACAAATTGTTTTATTCATAAATCGTAATTTATCCAAATTGTTAGGAATTGTTTTTGCAGATTCTTAATAGCGAAACCTATTTCGTTTAAAAAATCTAAATCAGGAGAAACTCTATGTATGATTTACCCAAAGACCCAAAAAGTTTATTAAAGTATTGTAGAGATGAAAAAATAGAATACATTGATGTTCGATTCACTGATATGTTGGGGATGATGCATCATGTGACATTTCACATTGATGCAATAGATGAAGATGCTTTTTATTATGGAATTGGATTTGATGGTTCTTCCATTCGTGGATGGAAAGTCATTCAAGAGTCCGACATGTTGGCACGATTAGATGCTACCAGTGCGTATATTGATCCTTTTTTTGAGCACAAAACCTTAGCCGTGATCGCTGATATTTACGAACCTCCTAAAAATGGAGAGCCTCCAAAGCCTTACAACCGGGATCCTCGATATATCTTGAAGAAAACCATAGAATATATGAAAAGCACGGGGATTGCGGATACATGCTACATGGGACCAGAAGCGGAGTTCTTCATCTTCAGTGATGTTCGCTATGAGCAAATTACCAATCAAGGATTTTACTTCATTGATTCCATTGATGCACGTTGGCGAATGGGGGTTGACGAAAAACCCAATTTGGGCTTCAAAATGCGAACGAAAGAGGGTTACTTCCCTTTACCACCAAATGATCAATTTCAGAACCTAAGAACCGAAATGACAGAAATGCTAAATAAAATGGGGATTCCACCAGAAAGGCATCATCATGAAGTATCTAGTGCAGGTCAAGCAGAGATCAACTTTAAATTAGACGATGCTCTAAAACAAGCAGATAAACTACAACTTTTTAAATACGTAGTCAAAAACGTTGCCAGAAGGAATGGGTTTTCTGCTACTTTTATGCCTAAGCCTCTTTTCGGAGATAATGGTTCAGGAATGCATACTCACCAGTCTCTATGGAAAGACGGGAAAAATCTCTTTGCAGGTAATTGGTATGCTAATCTCTCAGAAATTGCCAAATACTATATTGGAGGAATTTTGCATCACGGTCCTGCTTTGTGTGCCTTCACAAATCCCACGACAAATAGCTATAAACGATTGGTTCCAGGATACGAAGCACCTGTGAGTTTAGTTTATTCAGCGAGAAACCGGTCAGCTGCGATACGTATTCCAGTGGCGGTTCATGGAGATAAAGCTCGAAGGATTGAATTCCGAACCCCTGATCCCTCAGCAAATCCTTATTTGGCATTTGCTGCGATGATCTTAGCTGGGTTAGACGGAATACAAAATAAAATAGATCCCGGTGAACCAGCAGACTTCAATCTATATGATGTCCCAGAAGAAAAGAAAAAGAAAATCAAAGCCGTGCCTGCCAATTTGACTAAGGTTTTAGATGCTCTTGAACAAGATCAAGAATGGCTTTTGAAATCAGGAGCTTTTGATAAAGACTTTATTGATAATTACATAGCCTACAAACGAGCAGAAGTAGAACAAATTGTAAACCAACGACCTCACCCTTATGAGTTTGTTCTCTACTACGACTGCTAAAAAGGAGCTACAGCTCCTTTTTATTCTTCACAAAGCAATGGGAGTTTTTAGTGTCATTTGATATTTATATTTCTTCTTTTGGATTACATCTTTGTAATGAAAATAAACTTTCTTCTCTTTCAGAAGAATAAAACTTTGACTCACAGTATGAGCAAGTTTACGATTCATGAGGATTCCATTGGATGGCTTTTTTTTGTTATAGTAATGATGAAAACGAATTTGCTGTTTGGAGCTGGTAGGGTTTTTCAAGAATTCTTTAAACAAGCGCTTTCGGATAGGATACATCTTTAAATCTCCAATGCCTGAAGATGCTTGAAAGAATGGCAAACAATACTCTCGGTATTTTTTCCCCCTTCCTGTATAAATCAAAGCATGTATTTTTTGTTTGTGGGGATTAAAGAAAATCAATCGAAAGGGTGAAAACTGCTCATAGGGTAAGGTTTTCATGGCTTGCAAGATTTCTGTTTCTGTTGAAAATTCCAGCAAAGGAGGAATGATAAAGCCTCGACTTTTTTTGTTTAAGTAAACTGGGTTGGTGGCATAATTTTTATAAAGTCCTTTTTGATTGTAATTTAACAAAACAAAAGCAAATCCCAGATCATTAATTCCTATCCAAGTACCTCCGGATTCCGCATCTTTGGGATAAAGTTGTTTGATCCCACGAAACTCATAAAAAGAGGGAGGATAAGCTATCTTTCTAATTTTGAGTTCGTCTCGATTGAACGCTATCAGAAATGAACGATCTTTCTCGTAAGAAAAAATGGTTAAAGTACACATGGGATCTTTAATTTTTTTGCTTTTTACGAGTTTGAAAAGTTTTTTTAAAAGTAGAAAAGAACAATTATTTTCCGAAATATCCTTAAAAATGAAGGTTTTGGTTTTTTTGATTTTATCGTTATTGTTTTCTTTTCCTTTCTCTTTTTCTTTGGTAGCTCAGGCTATACGACCACCCAGTGAAGTTTTGGATTTTTCTCGAATCCAAAGGCTTTACGAACATTGGGAAAATCAAGTCTTTGAACCCCAAGAGATTTTGCAAAACCTCCAAAAAGAAATCCAAACCTACTATCAGCAATTTCAAAAAGAAAGATATTTGCGAGAATCAGAAATATCCATTCCTTATGACTTTTATCGATTTCCTTTGGATAAGATCCATCTTTTGTTATTTGTTCGAAAGTTAGAGGAATTACAAAAAACCAAAAGGTTGTTTTCGCCTTATTTGTATTTTGCTTTTGAATTTCAAGGTAAACTCTATGAAAGCTTAAATCGACCTACGAATGCCGTTTCTAGCTATTTGCAGGCATTACAATATGCTATCCCTATATTGGATATTACTAAAAAAAAAGAAGCTCTGCCAGATACCATTGAAATCCATAATTTGGAACTTTTTATAAAAAATCCTAAATTTCTTGAGGAAGTTTCTACGTTTGAATACTGGAAAAAGACTTTTGGTGATGATAACTACCAAAAAGAGCTCTCAGACCAAAACTTAAGAGACAATATAAATAACTTTTTGGTTTTATATCAGAATTTTCAAAAAAACCTCCAAGAAATTCAAGAGATAAAAAAATTGTATTATCAAGCACAGATCCGAAGGGATAGAAACTTACAAAACGAAAATTTACGTCAATTCCAGCAAAAATGGCAGGAACTAAAAAACCAATGGGATAACCTCATAGCTTATCAAGAAACGTTTTTAGAAGAACAAACCAAACTCCGAAAAGAATACGCAAATTTGGTTTATCGAATTGCTACTTTGACAAAACGAATCGAAGAAGCTCATAAAGAAAGAGAAAGAGTTCTTA
This sequence comes from Leptospiraceae bacterium, assembly GCA_025059995.1. Classification (NCBI taxonomy): domain Bacteria; kingdom Pseudomonadati; phylum Spirochaetota; class Leptospiria; order Leptospirales; family Leptospiraceae; species Leptospiraceae bacterium. The sequence continues at coordinate 177,420 of JANXCF010000005.1, read as the reverse complement.
ATCAATCGTCTTTTTATCGAGGAACGGGGAATGTTTTAGGAGTTAATAAAACTTTGTATTCTCAATTTATAGGGTATATTCATTTATTGGAGTTAGCTAATAAGTTGGATCCTGAGAACATCGAATACATCCATTTGCTTTCGCAGGAGTACTTTCGAGAAAAGGATTCTCTCAAGGGAATTACAATCGAAAAGAAGTGGTTTCAACATGCACCCAAAAATGATCCAAGAAATCTTATTCACTACCAGCGATTGGTTTCTTATTATCAAGCTGTGCAAAATATCAGCTTAGCGAAGTCTCAACTCCAAGAATGGAAAAAACACCTCGAACAATTCCCAGACCAACGAAATCTGATTTTCGAAGAGAACCAAGATAATTCCGTTTTGAATGCATATCAGAGATTTTTGTTGTTTTATATAAAATTTTTTTTAGATCACTATAGTGCTGAAGAGCTCGACAGAGAAATAAATGCAGAGCAAACCCTCAATGAAATGAAAAACTCCATCACACAAAAACAACAAGAAATGACAGAAGAACAAAAAAACCAGAATTTCCGAAATCTCGTAGAAATACAAATCCTTTTAGCAAGGTATTATCAAGCTAAAAAAAATCCAGATAAAGAAAAAGAGACATTGCTGAATTTGAAATCTCTTGATGAAACTTTGGAAGCTCTCGAAGAAGAATACTTACGTCAAGAAAAAGAAAAGAAGATGGAAGCTTTGAGTCTAAAAAACTCACTATACTTCGAAGAGGATTTAGAAAAAACAAAAAGATACTACGAAATACAAAGGATACACCTTCCCAACATCCAACTTCGATTACAGTCCATACGAACCCTGCGAAATGAATTCCCCATAGGAAAAATACTTGAAAAAATTGCTTATTTAAATTATGTAAACAAACAATACGAAGAAGCCATTGAGATTTATTCTGAAATCATGAAGCATAAATACGCAAGCGATGATACAAAAAAGCGAGCGGAAGTAAATAAAAAACTTATCATGGCTTTGTTAAGAACAGGTTTTCAAAAACCATTGTTAACACCATTGGATATAGAAAGCGATTAAAAAATTAAAAAGATATTTACTTTTTTAACAAAAAAAAATTAACGTTTACCAAACCATTGAAGCGAGGTAAAATATATGGCTGGGAAAAATGAGTCTTTAAATAGTGTAATCGGTCCTGGTTCCATTTTCGAAGGAAAATTTTATATCTCGGGTTCTTTACGTATTGATGGTAAATTTCAAGGAGAAATCAAAACCGAAGATGAATTAGTCGTCGGCGAAACAGGAAAAGTCAAAACCAATATCAAAGCCAGAAGTGTGTCCATAGCAGGAACTATGATCGGAAACATTCAAGCGTCCGAAGAAGTGCGTATCGAAAAAAACGGAAAACTCTTAGGAGACATAGAAACCCCTGTATTGTATTTGACTCCAGGTGTGATTGTAAAAGGTATGGTAACGATAACAGGAGGACAAAAAAAGGATATTGAAAAACTGATTGAAGAGTCCTTTGGAGAAACTTTCCCAATGAAAGAAAAAGAAGAAGAAAAAAAAGAAACCCAAAAGAAAAAATAAAATCAATAAAATTTCGATAATTTTAGAGTAAAGGTAGATTAATGCAGTATCACAAGCGATTCCAACAAAGATATGATGTAAAGCGAATTGAATTTAAAGGAAAATTATCTATAACCCACATAGGGGGTGGGAAGTTTGTCTATACTATTCCAACGAAAAGTAAACCTCATGTCGGGAGGATTGATTTTTCAGAATTACCTTACAAAAAAATAAGTCTGGTAGCGGGATTTTCGGTTTCTGGCTTTCTCTTGTTCTTTATGGTATTTTCCAAAAGTGGAGTCGCTACAACCAATGAAAAAAAACCCATATTAACCGAATCAAGAGAAAAACAAGTTTCTGAGGTAATGGAACTCACAAAATTCAATCCCGAAGAGATTGAACGAAAATCCGAAGAATACAAAAACCGACTTTTGAAAGAAGACACAGAAGTAGAAAAAGCTTTACAAGATAAAAAAGTAAAGTATATTAGTTATACAGTTAGAGAAGGTGATACTTTAAATGCTATTGCGGCTAAATATCGAATCCCGGCAAAGTTTATTATAACAGAAAATCAGTTAAAGGATCATACGAAACTTAAAGTGGGGCAGGTCTTGAAGATACCCAACAAAGCAGGGATATTTTATAAAATCAAAAAAGGAGATCGGTTAGTGCAGATAGCAGAAAAGTACCAAATCCTTGTGGAGGATATTATTAAAGACAATGAACTTGTGAGTTATGCCATTTTACCTGTTGGGAAAAAAATTTTTCTACCTAATGCTGTGATACCTGAACCACCGCCTATTTGGGTTTCTCCTGTGAAGGGAAAGATCTCTTCGCATTTCGGATATCGAATACATCCTTTGTTTGGATATAGACATTTTCACTCTGGGATTGATATTTCTTTGCATTATGAACCCGTGAGGGCAGCACGAGATGGGATTGTTTACTTTGCCGGGTTTTTGGGTGGATATGGAAAAACTATCATATTGAAGCATGGTTCTGATTATAAAACATTATATGCCCATTTGAGTAAAATACGTGTAAGAGAAGGTCAAATGGTAAAGGCAGGTCAAGTGATTGGAATTTCAGGGAATACTGGGTTATCAACAGGTCCTCATTTGCATTTTGAAGTTATATATAGAGACAAAGCAATCAATCCATTAAAATACGTTAAGTTTTAAATTTCGTTTTTTTTACTAATACATCATATATATGAAATTCATTTTGGAATATTTCAGATAGGAGTTGTAAAATGCCATCCACAAAAAGAGGGAAAAAAAAGAAACAAGAAGTAGAATTACAAGACCAAGTTCAACCCGAAATTGACGAAAATAAAGAAATTGATGAGTTCAGAATTGATACAGATAATCATAAGTCAGTTCAAGAATTAGAATCTCACGTCATAGAGAGAGAAAACACCAAAGTAGAAAAAGAATACCAAGAAAGTGAAGAAGAAGTCTATACAACTTCCAGATATATTAGCGAAGAAACTCCACCTCCTCTTCACCTCACAAAGATTACCTCTATGCCAATTGAAGAATTGATTCAGCTCGCCATTCAAATGGGAGTTGAGGATGTCTCTGGTAAGCGTCAAAGTATCATTTATTCCATCATGCAAAAACAACTCCAACGAAATGGTATAGTTTATGCTACGGGAGTATTGGATAAACGCCCTGAGGGATATGGCTTCTTACGAAGTGCTAATTACAGCTATCTTCAAAGTCCTGATGATATTTATGTTTCATCGAATCAAATCAAGCACTTTAAACTCCAAACAGGAGATACCATTGAAGGGCAGGTTCGTCCACCCAATTCAAGCTCCAACGAAAAATACTATGCTTTACTCAGGATTGACAAAGTAAATGGAGATAATCCCGAAAAAGCAAAAAACCGAATCTTGTTCGACAACCTCACTCCGATCTATCCGATGGAAAAATTCGAACTCGAATACCGTTCTGATTATTTGGATACTCGTATCATTGATCTATTCGTTCCGATTGGGAAGGGACAACGAGGATTGATCGTAGCTCCTCCAAGGGTAGGAAAAACTGTATTACTTCAGCATATCGCAAATGCAATCACGACTAACCATCCTGAAGTCTATTTGATTGTCCTCTTGATTGATGAGCGACCTGAAGAAGTCACCGACATGGCAAGAAATGTAAAAGGAGAAGTTATCAGCTCAACCTTCGATGAAGAAGCATCAAGGCATTGCAGTGTAGCAGAAATTGTTTTAGAAAAAGCCAAACGCCTTGTGGAGTTTGGGAAAGACGTAGTGATTTTGTTGGATTCCATCACGCGGCTTGCAAGGGCATATAACCAGACCACTCCGACTTCGGGAAAAATCCTTTCCGGGGGTATGGACTCAAATGCTTTGCATAAACCCAAGAAGTTTTTTGGTGCTGCACGAAATATCGAAAACGGTGGATCTTTAACGATTATTGCTACAGCTTTGATTGAAACAGGTTCTAAGATGGATGAGGTGATTTTCGAGGAATTTAAAGGAACGGGAAACATGGAAATTCATTTGGATCGCAGGTTGGCAGATCGAAGGATTTTCCCAGCGATTGATTTGAATAAATCGGGAACTCGTAAAGAAGATCTGCTTCTACCAGAAGAAGTTTTGACAAGGGTTTATTTACTGAGAAAGATTTTGAGTCCGCTATCTCCGATTGAAGCTATGGAGTTTCTCCTCAGTAAAATGAAGTTAACCAAGACAAATGAGGAATTTTTGGCAAGTATGAATACCGCTGCGGTGATGGAATTCCATTAAAGGATTTTTTTTAATTCCAGCCAAAATTCTGTCGAACTTATTTTTCCCTTCAAGAAATCAGAAATGAGAACTCGAACCGAAAGGGGGAAAGCATTCCAGTATTTTTCATGCCACTTGGGTGCTGTTCTTTTGAGTTCTTCTATCTGGCTTTGGGGCATTTTTCCTAAAGCATAATCCAAAAATTGCTGAACCATCACGTGTAACAACTCTCTCGGAAGGCTCGTTTTATTTTCATCAGGAACATAATAATCCAATAACTTCTCCAAATGTTCTTCGCTGATATTGGGTTCATGTTGTAAAATCAACTGAGCAACGAGTCTTCTTGCCATGCCCTTCACATCCACTTTGAATGATTGAGAGATTTTCGATGCCATCTCTTTTGCCATTTTTTCTATGTTTAGGTCCTTCAACGAAGTCGGAGAACGCATCTTTCGTCTTTCAAGCGCCAATTCAATCCCAGCCAGTTCTTCCGGAGTGGCTTTGTTCAAGATATAGTCCAAGACAAATTCATATTCCTTTTTTGGGTTCATCATAATTATGAAACGGAAGTTAAGTAATAAATCAAGAATCTTTTTCGTTTTGAAAAAAATATGCCTCTTACATTTTCGAAGTAATAAAAAAAGTTTGACTTTTCTATTATTCCTATCTATTTTGTAGAAAATAAATTGTTAGGAGTTAAACATGAGAATATATGAAGACAATTCCTATGCGATCGGGAACACACCATTGGTAAAAATCAATCGGATTTCAAAAGGCTCCTTTGCAACCATAGTTGCCAAGATTGAAGGAAGAAACCCTGCTTATTCTGTGAAGTGCAGGATTGGAGCAAGCATGATTTGGGACGCAGAAAAAAGAGGAATCTTAAAACCAGGAATGGAAATTGTTGAACCTACTTCTGGAAATACGGGGATTGCTTTAGCATTCGTTGCTGCGGCTAGAGGCTATAAGTTAACCCTCACCATGCCAGAGAGCATGTCAATTGAACGAAGAAAGGTACTTCGGATTTTGGGGGCAAATCTCATCCTCACAGAAGCCTCTAAGGGAATGAGGGGAGCTATCGAAAAAGCCAATGAGATCGTAAATAGCAATCCAAAAAGATACTTCATGCCACAGCAATTTGAAAATCCTGCCAATCCTTACATTCATGAAACAACTACAGGTCCCGAGATTTGGAATGATACGGACGGACAGATTGATATTTTAGTTGCAGGTGTTGGAACAGGAGGAACCATCACTGGTGTTAGTCGTTATATCAAAAAAACTAAAGGAAAACCCATTAAATCCGTCGCCGTAGAACCAATTCATTCCCCTGTGATCACACAAACCCTCAGAGGAGAACCATTGACACCTAGCCCACATAAGATACAAGGAATTGGTGCTGGATTTGTGCCAAAGAATTTGGATTTGTCCTTGGTCGATGAAGTAGAAACCGTAAGTAATGAGGAAGCCATTGAGATGGCAAAAAGACTCGCCAAAGAAGAAGGAATTCTCAGTGGGATCTCAAGTGGTGCTGCTATGGTCGCAGCTCTTAGACAAGCAAATCGACCAGAAAACGAAGGAAAACTAATTGTCGTTGTTTTACCAGATGCAGCAGAACGATACCTATCGTCAGTTTTATTCGAAGGCATGTTCGCAGATTTAGAAGTGGCAAAAGCAGGTTCAGTTTTATAAAAAATGAGTTCGCCACTGGCGAACTTCTTTCTTCTACTAAAAATCTATTGACTATTTTTTGTTTTCTAATTTTTTGTTAAGCATGAAGGATTTAACTCAAAAACAAAAGCAAATTCTAGAATTCATTACGAGATATACCAAAGAAAAAAATTATCCTCCCTCCATACGAGAGATAGCCGAACATTTTAAAATCACACCGAAAGGTGCCTATGATCACCTAAAGGCGATCGAAAAAAAAGGCTTCATTAAAACCGAAAAAAACCGAAGCCGAGCCATCGAGATCGTAAAATCCCAAGAACAACAAGAATTCATCAAAATCCCGCTTTTAGGAAGGATCGCAGCAGGAGCTCCCATCTTAGCCGAAGAAAACATCGAAGATTATTTGACCTTCCCAAGAGCGATTTTGCCTGCGAATTCCGAAAAAGAAATCTTTGCGTTGCGGGTTACGGGGGACTCTATGATTGATGCAAAAATCCACGACGGTGACATTGCCATCATTCGAAAAACATCAATCGCAGAAAATGGCGACATCGTAGTAGCTCTAATTGGAGATGAAGCTACATTGAAATATTTCTATAAAGAAAAAGATCATGTTCGTTTGGAACCCGCAAATCCCAAGTATAAACCCATCATCACAAAAGAAGTGATCATTTTAGGAAAAATGATTGGATTATACAAGCGATTTGAGTAAAAATGAACTTGATTTTCAAATAAAAAGCAAAAATACTAAAAGAATGAGTGAGCTCTACATTCGTGTTTGGGAAAAAGTCGATCTCAAAGAAATCACCAAGCATTTGATGATCATTGATGATTTTTATGGTATGTGTGCGAACTGTAAAGAAGTGGGACTCAATTTCGTTAAGCACACGAAATGTCCCAAGTGTAATACGGAATTTTTCTACTTAGCGCCAAAAAACAAAGGAGAAATCGGAAAGATATTAAACCGCATCCAGATCGAAAAGCTTCCCTTCAAAGTAATTGAAAAAGAAGATTGGGAAAAAGCCATATCTCGACAACAAATGGACTCGGTCTTTAAATAAATCAAAATAGACTACGAGAGATTCCTCCATCCACTAAAATACTTGTTCCCGTGATATAGCTTGATTCCTCTGAAAGGAGGAAAGCCCCCGTCTTTCCGATTTCTTCTATGGTTCCGTATCTTTTTAGGGGGATTTTCTTTAGGAATTCTTCCCTGATTTCACTGGCTGTTTTTTGCCACTTCGTGGCATTTTTTTCTTCGAGTTCTCTTATGCGATCCGTATCAATTCGTCCAGGCATGAGGCAATTCAACCGCACTTCCGGTGCCCACTCAAAAGACAGAGTTTTGATCAAAGAAGTGATGGCAGAACGAAATACATTTGACAAAAGTAAATTTTCAATGGGTTCTTTCACTGCTAAGGAAGTGATCACTAAAACCGAACCTTGACTTTGCTTTAAGTAAGGATAAGAAAGTCTCAGCAATCGAATAGGATTAAGAAGCATGAACTCAAAAGCTTGTTGCCAGTCTTTATCATGAAAATCAAAAAATGATCCAGCCGGAGGTCCCCCATAATTGATAAGTAAACCATCAATAGTCCCGAATTTAGAAATCCCAACGTTGAACCAACGTTCCATAGACTCATACGACGAAACATCGACACTTTCATATAAAGTAAAATTAGGTTGGATTTGATCCAAGATTTCTTTGGCTTTTTCCAAGTTGGTTGGATTTCTACTTCCTAAGAAGACTCTGTTGCCTTTCTTCACAAGCTCGAGAGCAATACCAAATCCAATACCTTTACTTGCCCCAAGAAGAAAATAGTTTTTCATGAATTTATGTTATTTCTTTACAAAGCTTAGACAAGATTTTTTTCATTCGTTTTGAATATCCTCTTTGAAGCTCCTCAAGATATATCAAGATATATCAAAAAACTCTCGAATTTAATTTATTTTAGCAAAAAGATATCCGTTGGTCTTTGAGGAAGAAGCACCTGCCCTTGAAAACTACTTGTATTCGTATTATAAATCTTTACGGAGGGGTAGGCAGAACTTTCTCCTAAGTATAGAATTCCGTTTTCATCTATTTCCAATCCAGCGGCAAAACCTTCTTGATTTTTATAAAATAAAACTTGCCGTATGGATTTTGCTAGTTGAGGATGAAATTCCACCAAAGCATTACTGAAATCCTGAAAAAGCACCAGCGCATAGCCACGTTGAGAGTCACGTATCACAAAATCCAGGATATCTCCGCCAACTTCTTGCTCTGTAAGAACAACAAATTGCTGTTTGCTTTTAGGACAAAAGGCTTCAATCCCACCATCAATGCGAAAATTAAAACCCAAAAATGATGGCGTTGCAACAAAAATACAATCTTCATTCGTAATGTTATAAATCTTTAGTTTATTCAAAGGATTAGTGAAAATCAATCGATGTTCTTGGATAACCACATCATCTTGAGGATCAACCTCAAGAAGAGCTGAGTAATCTGTTGGTGGGAAAATAAAATTCGGATTAGTTCGATCAAGCCTTTGGATAGCCACATAAATTCGATTATCATAAGAAATAATCCCAGAAGCTTCTGGTAAATTGTCAGGAACAGAAAACGTATTTTTGTCCACATATGGTTGTAAATCAATTCGTTTTAGTTCAAGACCTGTGTTTTTATCAACCACAAGTAAATAATTTTTCTCATACAAAGTGATGTAGGCTTTATTTTGATAAAAAGCGATTCCATGAGGGTTGGAATTCTTCCCAGTGCTAAACTCCAGAATAGTTCGATTTAAAAAATTCGGATCCAAAAATTGTATGCTATCTCGACCTAATCGATTGATAAGAATAATTTTTTCATCTAAATAAAAACCTACAGCATCTGAGTATATGGGTATAAAATTTGGAGATAAAAATCCGGTAGAATCAATGGTATAGAATCTTCCCGAACCACTAAAATCTGATGTGATAACCCCTACATCTCCTCTGGGGGTAAAGAAAGCAAAAAACAAACTTGGTCTTTTGATATCCGAACAAGAAACAAAAACTAAAATTAAAAAAAATTTGTAAAATAATTTTATAAAATTCTTTATATTTTTTCTAATCGAAAAAGTATTTAACACCAAGAACATAACTCCTTCCTGGTAAAGGATAACCTATGATGTCTTCGTAAAGAAGGTTTTGGGTATTTCGAACCTCAAGATAAGCCAGTAATTGTTTTTGATAACGATAGATCATAGTAAAATGAAAAATCCACTTTCTTGGCTGGTAGGAGAAGTAATCATTGGACTCATTACGGAAAAAGGCTCCATAGTAAATTCCTTCAATTTGAAATTCCCATGTGTTTTCAGGAAAGAGATGGATTCCTCCTTTGAAGGTATGAAGCGGCATCAAGGGGATATAAATTTCTTCTTGAGCACTTCGACTTGTTCCAATTCTCTTTGCCTGCATGTATTGATAAGCCAGATAAATCTGAAACCAATCATGCTTGTATTTTGCTGTTGTTTCGAAACCACGAATGCGAGCTCTTTGGATGTTTTCTGCTCTCAATGAAAACTGAGAATTGGGTAAAAAACGAATCAAATCTCGAACCCATCGATAATATCCTCGAACATCAAGAAATATGTTTTTAAACTGAAAGATACTTCCTACTTCGCTGTTATAAGATTGTTCTGGACGGAGCTTCAAATTGGGAACAATAGAACCTTTTTCTCCAAAAAGCTCAATAAAGGAAGGGATTCGTTTTTCTTGATGATATTTTATAAAAAAATTCCACTTTTGATTTTGATTTTTTATCAAATTGAATATGAGAGAATACAAACTATTCACAAAAGAAATTTTACTTTCGTCTTTTTTGATTTCATCTATTGTAAGGAGTTGTTTGGTTCGGGTTTCTATGAGAAAGTTATTACGGTATTCTTCATAGCGAAATTCTGGCAGAAATTCTATGAATTCATCAAAAAAAGAAAATTGCTGATGAAAGTGAAAACTATAATGATAACGCTTTTTTTCGGGAATTTCTGTGGTTTTGATGTTGAAGTTGGAGTAGCGATTTTCAAAAAAATATTCTTCTTCGTATCCCAAAAGAAATTGAGTTTTATACCAAAAATTTTGGGTTATGATAAAACTCCACCCTGGGATTAGATGAACACCTTTATTGTTGAGTTCAGCTCTGCTATTGTTGCTACTAAATGCCAATTCGTTTCGAGGATCGTAAAACCGATTTTTGATGTAGGTATAATACCAACGGGTATCGAGTTGGAAGTTTCCCCAAAAGATGCCCTTTGATACTATTCGTATCCCTGAGGTATTTCGAAAATGCTCTCTTTTCGTTTTTTCTGTTTGTCTTGTGATAGGACCGGGTATTCCATGAACACGATAAAACGAATCATTGAGAATCCGCACCTGAGTTTTCCCTAACGAGAAGGACGAAGTAATGAGTCCACTTGTTTTTCGATAGTAGGCATTTCTCTGTTTGTCTTTGTAATCATCTAAACGATTAAAGTAAATTGTCCCATTGTGATTAAGAAACTCATAATCTTGTTTTGAGCTTTCACTCATAGCAGCAATCCCCAAATAGAACTTGGGTTCTTGCGTATGATCCTTCCATGCAAAGTTGTAGTTAATACCTCCTCCAAAAGTTCCAAAGCTCCCCCCATGTAGAAAAACTTGATTTCTTTCGGTTTCGTAGTTTGGTATGAGGTTAATACTTCCTCCAATACTACTTCCCACTAATCCCGTCATGCTCCCGTTTTTTTGGAATTCTATTTTTTGGTAGTTCCATAAGCTCAGGTCTGATACATCCACCTCACTATACGATGCAAAGTTCAAGGGAATACCATCTAAATAAAGATGAACTTGATTGGCATTACTTCCCCGAATCCGAATCAGAGAATAACTACCTTCACCGCCGAATTTCTGAATTAAAACTCCATTTTCTTTTTCTAACAATTTATCCAACGTATAATGAAAGCTATCTTTTGGAATGTAGATTTCTTCTTTTTGGGGTGTTCGTTCTTCGGATTTCGACTTTACAATGATCACATACTCTTGAGATGCCAAAGAAACAAAAGAGAAAAAAAACCAAAAACCTATCAAGACGTTTTTCATAGCTCGAAGATGAAGTCTCTTCTTTTTCATTTTGGATTTCGTCAGAGTTTTAATTGGTTTATTATCAATTTTTATGTAATGCTATTAAAACAACTCAATCAAAACGAATAAGAGAATTTTTTTCAAAAACAATCATCAAAGCACCCCACAAGAAATTAGTTTTTAAACTTTATAAAATAATCAAAATTTGACTCTTTAAGTGGTTCAAAATTTCAGAGATTTATTTTTGATCTTTTTTTCTCTTTTTTTACAGAAATCCATACAAAAAATGGTTTCATGTATCGCCTTTTGGCATTAGCTTCTGGAAGAGGTAGCAATTTCTTAGCCATACTCAAAGCGATTGAATCCAAAGAAATCCCGAATGCCAAGATGGTGGGACTAATAACCGATAGAGAAAACACAGGAGCTGAGCAACACGCAAGAAATTATCAAATCCCAGTAAAAGTCATTCCTTTTAAAAATTACTCTCAAAAAGAGGATTTCCACAGAGACCTGCTTGAGGCGGCAAAATCTTTTGAACCTGATCTGATTTTGGGAGCTGGCTTTATGAGAATCTTATCAAAAGAATTTGTACAAACTTTCGAAAACAGAATTATGAACATCCATCCTTCTTTACTACCTTCTTTTCCGGGGCTTCATGCTCAAAGGCAGGCATGGGAATATGGTGTTAAGGTCTCTGGCTGCACAGTCCACTTTATTGATGAAAACGTGGATACCGGTCCCATCATTTTACAAAAAGCCGTTGAAATCCCCGAAGGCGCTACCGAAAAAGAGATCGCAGACTTGATTTTACAAGAAGAACATAAACTTTACGTTAAAGCCATAAAGCTTTTTTGTGAAAACAAATTAGAAATACGACCTTCCCCCAACCAAAAACGAAAAATAGTCATCATTAAATCATAGGAGAAAAACATGATCAAAATCCAACGAGCATTGATCTCAGTTTACGACAAAACAGGCATACTGGAATTATCAAAGCATTTGTTGAAATATCAAGTAGAAATCATATCCACTGGAGGAACTTATAAATACTTACAAGAAAACCAAATCCCTGTAAAATCCATAGAAGAAGTCACGCAATTCCCAGAGATTCTGGATGGGAGAGTCAAAACCTTACACCCCGTCATTCATGCAGGGATATTAGCCAACCTATCCAATCCTGAACATCGTAGAACCTTAGAAGAAATGAATATCTCAAAAATTGACATGGTGGTAGTAAACCTTTACCCCTTTGTAAAATCTTTTTTAAAGTACCCCAATCTTTCTACTCTCGAAGAAGAACTCGAAATCATTGAAAACATTGACATTGGAGGTCCTACCCTCATCAGAGCTTCAGCCAAAAATTATTTTCATACTGTCGTTGTATGTGATCCTTCTGATTACGTTGAACTTATCAAAGAATTAGATATGTTAAATGGATATGTTTCCCAGCATACATCCCTTCGGCTTGCTGCAAAGGCATTTCGTATCACTTCTTCTTATGATGCAATTATCTCAGAGTATTTTAGAAAGAAAACCCAAGAAGATTTTCCAGACATTATCACAATTCCATTAAAAAAAGTCCATCCTTTACGATATGGAGAGAATCCTCACCAAAAAGCCCATTTTTATCGGGATTTGCTTTCTATTCATCGAGATGCTCCGAATGAGTTGGGTTTTATCATCCATCAAGGGAAAGAACTTTCATTCAACAACTTGTTGGATTTGACTGCAGCCATGCAATGCGCAGCTTCTTTGCCTCATTACGGTGTTGCCATTGTAAAACACCTAAATCCGTCAGGAGCAGCCTATGCCACAGATGAAAAAGAATTGGTGGATGCCTTCCTTTTGGCACGTAGATGTGATCCCGTAAGTGCTTTTGGAGGAATTATCGCAATCAATGGTATCGTTCAAGAAGAATTAGCCGAAAAAATCACCGAACAATTCGTGGAGTGTGTAATAGCCAGAGAATATACAAAAGAAGCATTAAAAATCTTTGAAAAAAAAGCAAATATAAGGATTGTGGAGCTTCCACAACCCGAGGTTCTTTTAATGCCTCAAAAAGAATTACGTTTTGCGATGAATGGTTATCTCTATCAAGATATGGATGTATCTTATAACGATAGAGAAAATTGGCGAGTGGTGACTCAAAAACAACCCACAGAAGATGATTGGCTTGGGCTTGAGTTTGCTTGGAAGGTTGTGAAATTTGTAAAATCCAATGCCATTATATTTACGAGCAAAAATGCTACACTGGCAATCGGGGCTGGACAGATGAGCCGCGTTGATTCTGCCGAACTCGCTGTTCGTAAAGCCATCAAAAATGGTATCAGCCTTAAAGACTCTTATGTAGCTTCTGATGCGTTTTTCCCTTTCAAAGACGGATTAGAAATAGTAGCCAAGGCTGGAGCCAGAGCTGTAATACAACCCGGTGGTTCCATCAGAGATCAAGAAGTTATAGACACTGCCAATGAATACGGAATCGCCATGGTTTTTACCGACATGAGGCATTTTCGACACTAAAAGAATACCTACCAGCCCTCTCTATCGGTAAATTTTGGTTTTTGAAAAACTTGAGGAAGAACTCGTCTCAATACATCCATCATATCGGAATAATATTCTACTTGGATGCCTGAGCGAATATATTCGGGGATTTCTTCGAAATCCGCTCGGTTTTTGTCGGGTAGAATTACCGTCGAAATTCCTGCTGATTTAGCGGCAATTACTTTTTCTTTGATGCCACCAACTGGCAAAACCTTTCCTCGCAGAGAAATCTCTCCCGTCATCGCAAGATCTTGATCAATGGGAGTGTTCGTCAACAAACTAGCCAAAGAAACAAGGATGGTAATTCCTGCGGATGGTCCATCTTTGGGAACGGCACCACTGGGAACATGGATATGAAAATCATAATCATGAAACAAAGAATTTTGTATGTTCAATTCATTCGCATGAGCACGCAAGAACGAAAAAGCCAAATGAGCAGACTCCTTCATCACATCACCTAATCTTCCTGAAAGCTTCAAATTTCCTTTACCAGGGAATTTCGTCGTTTCGATATATAAAATATCACCACCAACAGGGGTCCACGCCAATCCGATAGCAACGCCGGGAATTCGTATGTGTTCTTTGTGATCTTTGTAGTATCTTTCTTTTCCTAAATACTCTACCAAGTCATTAACATCAACAACCACCGGCAATGCTAGATCCTTTTCTTTTTCTATTTTTAAGACGACCTTTCTTGCAATACTTTCAATTTGTCGTTTTAGATTCCGAACTCCTGCTTCTCGTGTGTATCCTTCAACGATCTTTTCTAGAGCTTCGTCTGTTATGAGCCATTCGTTTTCGGTTAATTGATAGGTTCTACGTGCATTAGGAATAAGATGATTTTTGGCTATTCTTATTTTTTCACTGGTTGTATAGCCTGATAACGTCACGATTTCCATTCGATCTAATAGGGGAGCTGGTATGGTATCTATGGTATTCGCCGTTGCTATGAACACTACCTTGGATAAGTCATAAGGTAGCCCTAAATAATGATCCTCAAAGGTATGATTTTGCTCAGGATCCAAAACCTCTAAAAGAGCGGCTGCAGGATCACCATGAAAAGAATAACTGATTTTATCTATTTCATCTAACAAGAAAACAGGAGCTATGGTTTCAGCTTTTTTCATGGAAGAGATGATTTTCCCTGGCATTGCTCCTACGTAGGTTCTACGATGACCTCGGATTTCTGCTTCATCCCTCACACCACCCAAAGAAGCTCTTACTAATGGACGATTCATACATTTTGCAATGGATTTTCCTAATGAAGTCTTTCCCACGCCAGGTGGACCAATGAAACATAAAATCGGAGCATGAAGGTTTTTTGCTTTCTTTTCAACCGCTAAGTATTCTAAAATTCGCTTTTTTACTTCTTCTAAGCCTTCGTGATCTTCATCTAAAATTTTTTGGGCTTTTTCTAAATCAATTTGCTTTAATTCTTCTTGAAGTTTTTCTCTTTCTTCTTCTACGTTCCATGGCAAATCCAAGACTAACTCTAACCAGTTGCGGATTTGTGTTGCTTCTAAGTTTGTTCCATGGGGTGACTCCATTAAGCGTTTATACCGTTTGAATTCTTTGTCTACAGCTTTTCTTACGTGATCTGGTAATTTTTTTTCTACAATCCTTTTTTCTAATTCTTCTACATCAGAACTATCAATTTCACCTAATTCTTTTCTGATGGTTTCCAATTGCTTTCTCAAATAGAATTCACGTTGAAGTTTTGCTGCATCTTTTTCTACTTTTTCTCGAACTTCTTTTTCCATGATGAGTCTTTGAGTTTCATCCAAGAGATATTTCTTCGCTTCTTCAAGTTTCTCTTTGACAGAACCAATTTTTAAAAAATTGATTTTTTCTTCATTCGATAAATTCGAAAAAAAGATGACTTGATTTGCTAAAGCTGAGGGATTATGAATTCGCCTGATGTAATTCGTAGCATCATCAGGAATGCTGGGATTATTTTCTATATACCGAATTACGTAGGTTTGAAATTCAATAACATCAGCCTCTGTATAGTTTTTGTCTTCATAAATGGGTCTGATCTTAGCCTTTAGGTAGGGTTCTTCAGATACAATTTCAATAAGTTCAATCTTTTGTACTCCTTGCAAAAAAACCTGGTACCCACCCTCACTCATAGGAATGATTCTATGAATTTCCACCAAAGAACCAATAGGATGCAAATCATCTTTACGGACCTTCTCTTGTTCAGGGTCTCTTTGGGTAAAAACCCCAATCAAGGCTCCAGGAGCATGTTCTTCAATCAAACGTATAGATTCTAACCTTCCTACAAAAATTGGAAGAAGGATCCCTGGAAAAACCACTGCGTTTCTTAGTGGAATGATAGGAACAAATTCTGGAACCTCATGAGAGGGAATCTCAGTTATGTTATGGTCAATATACTTTAAACCACCCATTCAAACCTCCTTATATCTATTATAGCAATTTTTTTGCCAAAACAAACCAAAAAAGAAAGAGATATAATCTAATCTTTAAAAACTAAAATGTTTCTGAGGAGGATGGATGAATTTTATTAAACTTTTATTTCTTTGTTAATTTCCCACTTACAAAGGCTGTAGGATGGATATCAATTCTTGGGGAATATAAATCACCAATGACCTCGCTTTTATCTCCTAGGGTTATGGATTTTTTCCCATAACAATTTCCTTTTACTTTTCCATAGATGATGATTTCACCTCCGTAGATGTCAGCATGAACCACTCCACCTAATCCAACAATCACTGGTTGGTTTCCTGCATCAACTCTTGACCCTTGAACAATCCCTTCGATGATGATTTCTTCATCACTAATCAAATTCCCTTCAATTTTGATTTTTGGTCCAATGATGCTCTTTTGTAAGTTGATTGGCATTTTTTTACTCCTTTTCTATAGAATCGGATTTTCTTAGTAATATAAAATGATGGACGAATTAACTTCAACTTTTTTTTGTATGAAAAAGATAAATTTTTTATTCTCTAGTAATTGAAATCTTTTTTTCGATAGCAAACTTGATCAGTAATCTCAGAAGAATTAAACTTTTTCCCTTAAGGTTTTTGCGACTTCCACCATGTTTCTTAGTGAAGGTATTACTTCATCCCATTTTCTTGTTTTTAATCCACAATCAGGGTTAATCCAGAACAGACCTTTGTCGATCACTTTCAATCCTCTTGAAACAATCTCCTGCATTTCTTCTTTGGTTGGTACACGTGGAGAATGGATATCATAAACTCCAAGACCAATCCCTTTGTCATAACGGAAATTCTCAAACGCAGATACAATGTCTCCTTTGCTACGAGATGCTTCGATTGATATTACGTCTGCATCCATTTTGTAGATATATTCGATGATTTCGTCAAATTCAGAATAGCACATATGGGTATGGATTTGGGTAGTATCTTCTACACCAAAATGGGATAAACGAAAAGCCTTCACCGCCCAATCCAAATAATGGGGTTGTTTGGATTTCTTTAATGGCAGACCTTCCCGAAAAGCAGGTTCATCAATTTGAATGATTTTGATACCTGCTTTTTGTAAATCCAAAACTTCCTCATTCAATGCCAAGGCAATTTGATAGGCAATCTCTTCTTTGGGTAAATCTTTTCGATAAAAGGACCAGTTTAAGATTGTAACTGCACCAGTTAACATTCCTTTTACGGGTTTTTTAGTTAAACTTTGGGCATATACGATTTCTTTCAAAGTCATGGGTTCAGGACGAGAAACATCACCATAAATAATCGGAGGTCTCACACACCTTGAACCATAGGATTGCACCCATCCATTTTTGGTAAAAGCAAAGCCTTTCAGTTTTTCTCCAAAAAATTCTACCATATCGGAACGTTCAAACTCCCCATGCACTAAAATATCTAATCCCAACTCTTCCTGAACCTTGATGACATTTTCGATTTGTTTTTTAATGTAGTCATCGTATTCACTCTGGGATATCTTCTTTGCTTTGTAATCAGCTCTGACCTTTCTTAATTCTTTTGTTTGAGGGAAACTTCCAATTGTAGTTGTTGGGAAATGAGAAAGATTCAATAAGGAATTTTGTTTTTCGTATCTTTCTTTGAAGGGAGTTTTTCTTTCAATGTGCATGCTTTTTATCTCTTGGATTTTCTTTCTTACTTCTTGATTTTCATATTTTGAGAAAAATTCTTTTAATGGACTTTTGGGAATTTTTTCTTTTCCTTCAATGATATTTTTCAACATATTAAGCTCTGTTAATTTTTCATCTGCAAAAGACAAAACAGTTAACAAATCTTCGGGGAGGTGTCCTTTTTCATCTTCGATTGTTACCGGCACGTGAAATAGCGGCGATGAGTTCGAAAGAATGACTCGATCCAGTGATACTTTTTTTTCTATTGTTTTGAAATGACTCATGATTTCTTCGAAATCTGTTTTCCAAATGTCTCTTCCGGAAATCAGACCTGCAACCAAAACCTTGTCTGAAGGAAATCCAAAATTTTCTATAAACCCCCAATTCTCTTGACCCAAAACAAAATCCAAACCTACCCCATAAACCGGAAGTCGAAAAACGAGTTCTTTATAGTCAGTTATACTTTCATAATATGTTTGAATAAGGATCTTAAGAGAAGATAAGGATTTTGCTATTTTATCATAAATGGACAAAACTAGCTTTTTGTGGTTGTCAGACAAATCCATCACCAAAGCAGGCTCATCAAGTTGGACGTATTCACATTTTTCTTTCTCTAATTCTTTAAGAGCTTGAATATAACCCTCAACTACAAGGTTCAAATAATATTCGAATTTTTCACTTTCGAAAGCCTTTTCTGAAGCAACCGAACCATTCACATTTTTAAAGATT
Organism: Leptospiraceae bacterium; assembly: GCA_025059995.1. Lineage (NCBI taxonomy): Bacteria > Pseudomonadati > Spirochaetota > Leptospiria > Leptospirales > Leptospiraceae > Leptospiraceae bacterium. The sequence goes on along the minus strand of JANXCF010000005.1, from coordinate 159,008 downwards.
TTCGACAAATAAGTAAAAGTAAAAGGTCCCACCAATACTGGCTTTGTTTGAAGGGAAAATTCTTTGAGTGCATGACGATAACTCTCCAAAGGATGATTTTTCTTTAATGAAACTTGATCTGAAAGTTCCGGAACAATATAATGATAATTCGTATCAAACCATTTTGTCATTTCACAGGCAATGGCTTTTTGATTCCCTCTTGCCATGGCAAAATATTGATCAAGGCTGTCTTCCACATCCCGAAACCTCTCAGGAATTAAATCCAACATCGTAGAAACATCCAAGACAAAATCATACAAAGAAAAATCCCCAGAAGGAATCAGATCGATCTGATGGCTGATATATTTTTTCATTCTTTGTTGATTGACTTCATTAGCTCTTGATAACATTTCTTCTTTTGTGATTTCTCCGCCCCAGTAGGACTCCAACGCAGTTTTTAATTCTCTGTATCTTCCAATTTTTGGATAACCATAAATTGTGGTTTTCATGAATATCTCCTTAAGTTCCCAAAACAAATAATTTATACCAAAACCATGCTTCTTTTCTATGAGTCAATAATTAAGAAACTTGAATTTTCTCTTCTTAAATTGTTTGAGTATTTTTTGATGATGATTTAACCTCATCAATTCATTTTACTCTACAACCAAAATTCCCATTGGAGCTTCCATATACTTTGATATGCATATTGCTTCGATGGAAGAACATAAACCAACGATAAACGATGGTTCTCAAAGAACCTACTTAGCCCCAATCCCACAAAGTAGAGCTCTTTTTCAAAAGGTTTAGGATCATAAAGTTTCTGATATTGACTTTCCAATCCTATCCAATATTTCTGAATAGAATATCCTACGGAAAGTTGGAACTTCCATGTGCGTTCAAACTCTTGATTTCTTTTTTCTTTGAATTCCGTATTGGTTTGGGTGTTCCAATGCAAAGATAGCTTGAGTCTGACTTTCGACCACCGGTAGTCAAACCCCACATAGGGCTCTATGTAGCCGATATCTTTGGGAACGTCCCCAGCCATTCCGTGATTTCTGGGAAAATCAATGAGTAATCCTCCCAATAATGAAAAATTTTTAAAATCAAAATGTAGCTTATTCTGAAGTCGGATATGATCAACATACCCTCTTGTTTGGGAGTTTGGAGTCCATTTTACCGTGTAAGGGAAAGCAACAAAAAAACCATAAAATCCAAAGCGATATTCGGCAAAAAGAGTCAAGTTTTGCTCTTTTCCTTTTTTGGGTTTGTTTTTATTTTCTTGGTATTGATACAGAACCCCTACCCTTTTGTGAGCTGACAACTCCTCATTCCATAAATTCACAAAATCCTGAGAATCAACGTGATGTGGGATTAGAAATAAAAACATGAACATTGAAAAAGAAAAAGGTTGTTTATAAATTTTTCTCAATAAATTGTAATTGTTGAACATATCGATCAGTCAAGAGTTGAAAGCCAAGTGTATTCGGATGCAAACAATCCAACATGAATTCTTTTTTGGAAATGGGAGGTCCTCCTAAGGTTCCTCTCAAGTCAATATAATATAAATTCAAAGTTGTTTTTGATAAAACTTCCAATCGTTGATTGAACTCATTTAAAATTCTACTGATTAAATTTATAGCTTCTTCTTTTGGCATCCCTTTTTCGACTGCATTTAGTATACACGATTCTTCAATTTCAGGATTAGGAAAATCATAGCCATGTATGATCCATTTTAAGGGTTTTCCCTGGTACAAAGTAAACTTGAGTTGATTCCCCAAAACCATCAGGGTTTTTAGGTCCTCTTCGAATTGATCCAAACGCTTCTTGATGGTGTTTTCTACGCCATGAGTTTGAAACTCTGAAATAGGAAAAATAATGTCATTACCACCTATGCTTAGGAGCATGTATTCTAATTCGGGTCCAGCATTTTTTATGACAGAAATGAATCCTCTTCTCCATTCCAATTCCTCTTTCAAAGACAATCCCCCAACGTTTGATGCAACAATTTTATATCGATATCTCTTTGTAAGTTGATCGAATAAATCCTGTTCTACTTCAATCCCTAAAAAGGCATCGGTCCAGCTATCTCCAATCATTCCGTAGCGAGAACCCGTAGAACAAGTTCCAAAAACATAACATTCCAAAAGATTGGGTAGATAGTCTTCGATGGTCTTTCTTCTATCACACGAAAGGAAAACGAAAAGTACCCACAAAAAGATCAATATCCTACCAACTACCGCTTGCACCACCTCCACCAAAACCTCCACCACCTCCAGAAAATCCACCCCCATAACTAAAACCACCTCGAGAAAATCCTACTGAAGTTCTTCCCTTAGAAAAAACTCCTAAAGATCCCAAAAAAGAGAACAAAAAAATCAAAAATAAAATCTCCCAAGAAAACCCAAAAAGAAACAAAGAAAGAATCGTGGTTCCAAAGGCAGTGACCAAAAAGGACCTCAAAAAGCCCAAAAGATACCTCAGAAAAAAGGCAACAAACATGGGAATGATTACTATCGTAAAATACTTGCCAGTATCTTCTTGTGTAGCATCTTGATCCGACCTATTAAAATCTACATTTTGTTCTTCACTTTGTAATCTTTGCCTGATAACATCAATTCCTTTGTCAATCCCTTCGTAGAAGTTTCCTTTTCGAAATTCAGGGATGATAACTTCGGAAAGGATTCTTTTAGCTATCGCATCAGGAATGATTCCTTCTAAGCCATAACCCACCTCGAGGCGAATCTTTCGATCTTCTTTTGCAACCAAAAGAATCAAGCCATCATCATAACCTTTTCTTCCAATTTTCCATTCTTCGGCTAATCGGATCGAATATTCTTCAATGGTTTCGATTCCTGTAGTAGGAAGCAAAACCACAACTACCTGTGCTTTGGTGGTTTGCTCTATCTGTTCGAGTTTGTTTGTGAGTTGATTGATTTGTGTTTCTGTCAAAGTATTGGTCAAATCGACAACTCTTCCAGTCAAGGGCGGTATGGGAACAAAATCTTGATTACCTTGAGCTGATAGAAAAGAAATCGAAAAGAAGTTCCAGATTATAAGTAAAATTGATAAATATAATTTATAAATTTTTTTCATTTTTTATTTGTATTGATTTGGATTTCTGGGGGTTTTGAAATGTCCTGTAGGTTTTCTACTTCGAATTGGGGTTTTTCTGTATAACCAAAAATCTTTGCTGTAATCACATTCGGAAAAATTCTGATGGTGGTATTATATTCTTGGACGGAGTCGATATATCGTTTGCGGGCAACAGCTATCCGATTTTCTGTTCCTTCAATCTGAGCTTGTAAATCCCGGAAGTTCGCATCGGATTTGAGTTGAGGATACTGCTCTACAACTACCATTAATCTACTTAGGGCGTTGGATAACTCTCCTTGTGCTTGTTGAAATCTTCGAAAAGCCTCAGGATTGTTGATTAACTCAGGTGTGGCTTGTATAGTTCCCACTTTGGCACGAGCTTCAGTAACTTGAACCAAAACTTCTTTTTCTTGAATTGCGAAGGCTTCTACAACTTTTACCAACTGAGGAATCAAATCAGCTCTTCGTTTGTATTGGTTCAAAACTTCTGCCCAGGCAGCTTTTACCGCCTCGTCCTGCATCTGGATTTCGTTATAACCACAATGGTTGAAAACCACGAAAACAATGGTCATCAAAAGTAAACGATGGAATTTCATAATTTGATTAGGATGTATATTGATTGTTTTTTGTCAATGAATTTCAAAATCAATTCTATCTTTACGAATTTTTCTTAAAGATTATCTTGTCTTTTGTTATGGCAATATTTCAGGAAATCCTGATGATTCTTTTTGTGAACATCTTTGTTCTTTGGATCTTTTCTTTATTGAGATTACCAGAGATATTGGGCTTAATCTTTACGGGTTTTTTATTAGGACCCTATGGCTTTAAATTTATACAAAACTCAGAAGACATAGAAATCATTTCGGAAATTGGACTTATTCTTTTGTTATTTACTATTGGATTAGAGTTTTCGTTCAAAGAGCTACAGAAGAACAAAAGAGATGTGGTTGTGATTGGTTTTCTGCAAGTGAGTTTGACCTTTTTGATTTCGCTTTTGGTTCTTCAATTTTTGCCTCTGATTACAAGTATCGTTCTGGGAATGGTCATCAGTTTGAGTAGCACTGCAATTGTTTTAAAGATTTTTCAGGACCAAAACGAAATCCACACACCTTATGGAAAAGTCTCCATTTCCATCTTGATTTTTCAGGATTTGATTGCAATCATTTATTTGTTGTTTTTGCCTTTCTTGAAGGAAATCTCCCAACTTGATTATTCCAACATTGGGATTTTTCATACAGGTTTTTTGTTGTTTGTTTTGAAGATGATCTTATTTTTGTTGATATTCTTTCTTCTATACAAATACATCATTCCCTTTGTTTTAGTTAAAATTGTTCAACTACGAAATCGAGACATTTTTGTTTTGAGTATCATTACGTTGTGTTTTCTGATTGCGTTTTTGACCTATAAAGTTGGGCTTTCATTGGCTTTTGGGGCATTTTTAGCAGGACTTTTGATTTCCGAAACTCCTTTTAGCTTCGAATCCATGAGTAATGTGATTCCTTTTAAGATTATTTTTACGAGTATTTTCTTTACTTCGATTGGAATGCTGATTGACATTTACTTTTTGTTTTCTTTGAAGAATTTACTCTTCGTTTTGTTTCTTTTGGTCTTTATTTTTTTGATCAAATCAGTTGTGATTTTCTTTATTATTCTTTTTTTTTATCGAAACTTACGTATCGCATTTATCAGTAGTCTATCTCTCTTTCAAGTCGGTGAATTTTCGTTTATTGTGCTAAAAAATGCCCTCAATTTAGAAATCATCGATCATTATACCTATCAAGCCTTTTTGGTTTCATCAATTTTCACAATGCTACTAACACCTTTTTTGATCTTGAAGTCTCAAAACTTATCAGATAAGTTTGTAAACTTTATAAATAAACTCAACACGGAAAAAAACAGAAACTTTTTGAGCAAATTTTTCAAAACCTCGAGTACTGAAGCAAAAGAACATTCATCACATCTCGACATCAAAGATCATATCATAATAGTAGGGTTTGGTATTAACGGAAGAAATGTTGCTAAAGCGGCTCAAATCATGGACATTCCCTATGTAATACTTGAGATGAATATCAAAACAGTCCAAAATGAGAAAAAATCAGGAGAACCTATTTTTTATGGTGATGCTACCAACGAAGCTCTACTGAAACACGTCCAAATAGAAAAAGCAAAACTCTTGGTAATTGTGATCAATGACTTTCAAAGCACGAAAAGAATTATCTCCATCGCAAAGAAACTAAATCCCAATATCTATATCATTGCAAGAACTCGGTATGTGCTTGAGGTTCCAAAGTTGTTCGAAATAGGGGCTGATGAAGTTATCCCTGAGGAATTCGAAACTTCCATTCAAATCTTTCGAAAAATTCTTGAACATTATAATTATTCTTTCGGAGAAATTCAATTTTTCACAGAAGAGCTGAGGATTTCTGGCTATGATATCTTGAGAAGAGAACAAATCAAATCATAATTCTCGAGCCGATGTTTTAATCAATATTCTACCCTTTTTTCTTCTTTCCGGGTGTTGACTCAAAGAATAAACTTGCTTTTCGACTTCCTGTTTAAGCCATGCCTCATCGGATTCTGATTCCAACACAGAAATAGGCTGACCCACATGATAATCAATCCTGATTTTACGAAAATGAAAAAGAAGTTCCCAAAGCGATGAAAGTTCACTTAAACGAAAAGTTCCATCAATCCCACTTGGTATCAAAACCAATTCATTTTTTCGACAAACTCTAAGTAATATGCTAAACACAAAAAGATCAAAGGGCTGGATTACTCCAGTTTTAGTAGGCATTCTTTCAGGAAAAACAAATAAATGAGAGTTCTGAGTAAGCTCAAGCAAAGTCTTTTCTATCTTATCTTCTGACATCCATGAAAAAAAATAAAAATAAGAGAATCTCTGAACAAAAGAAACCAAATTTCCATCAAGAGCCTTTTCGTCATACAAAAGATAAAGAGGTTGTTTTAAATAAACTAACGGAATTAATAAATCAAAAATATCCAAATGATTACTGATAATAATACCTCTTTTTGAAAGAAATTCTTCTCCTGTTATGCGAAATTCTATTTTCTGAGCTAAGAGATTCTTTAGCATTTCTTTGGGTATCTTTGGAAGAGATTGAATTAATACCATATCGACGAGATAAAAATTTACTTTAAAAGGTCAAATTCAATCTTCTGTAGAAGTCTTTTCCATTTGACATGAAAAAATTTTCTGTAAATTTTGCCAAGCATTAGAAAAAAATTTTTTTCGATTTCAATTCCCATAAGATTTTTTAATTTTAAATAAAAAATGAAAGGTGAAATATGAAAAAATTTACCTGTAAAGAACTTCGAAAAGCTTGGGTTGATTTTTTTGTTTCTAAAGATCATTTACATCTTCCTTCTTCGAGTTTATTACCTGCAGAAGATCCTACGCTTTTATTTACTTCCGCTGGGATGGTTCCCTTCAAAGAGTATTTCAATGGAACGAAAAAACCACCACACCCACGAATAGCCACAATTCAAAAATGCTTGAGAACAACAGACTTAGAAAGTGTAGGAAAAACCGCAAGACACTGCACTTTTTTCGAAATGCTGGGGAATTTTAGCTTTGGAGATTACTTCAAAAAAGAAGCCATTGAGTGGGCGTATGAATTCTCCATCAAAGTTTTAGAAATTGATCCCGAAAAAATCCATGTATCTGTTTATCATGAAGATCAAGAAGCTTACGAAATTTGGAATAAACACATAGGAATTCCAGAACACAAAATCGTTCGTTTGGGGAAAGAGCAGAATTGGTGGGGTCCTGCAGGGGATTCGGGTCCTTGTGGTCCTTGCACAGAACTCTATTTTGATCGAGGTGAGCATATTTGTCATACAGAAACAGGATGTGGAAATCCTGCCACGTGTAAACCTGGTAATGATTGCGATCGTTTCTTTGAATACTGGAATTTAGTTTTCAATGAATACTTTCAAGATACAGAGGGAAATCTTCATCCTTTACCCCAAAAGGGAATTGATACGGGAGCTGGGCTAGAACGTATTGTTGCTTTGCTCAACGGCACTGATAGTGTTTATGAAACCGATGAACTACTCTCATTAAAAGAAGAAATCCAAAAACAAATAGAAACTATCCTCAAACGAAAGCTGGATTTTTCTTTTCAAACTCAATCTGCTTTGAGAGTTTTAACGGATCATGTTCGTTCTGTTACTTTTGCCATGAGTGATGGGATTTTCCCAGAAAATACAGGAAGAGGTTACGTCATTCGTCGAATAATCCGAAGAGCTCTGTTATTTGCATACCAACTGGGGATCACAGAAGCAATTCTTTATAAAATCCAACCTAAGGTCGTAGAAATTTATGCTTCTTTTTACCCAGAGCTCGAAGAACACAGAAAAAAGGTTCAAGATGTACTATATGAAGAAGAACAACGCTTTTTAGAAACCTTGAACAAAGGAATGAAAAAGTGGGAAGAATTCTTAGAAGAACACAAAAAAGAACAAAAACAAGTTTTTGATGGAGAAAAGGCATTTATTCTTTATGACACTTTTGGTTTTCCTGTGGAAATCACTCGTGAATTAGCTGAGAAAGAAGGACTAAGTTTAGACATCGAAACTTTTAACCAAAAAATGGAGGAACAAAAACAACTATCAAAACAAACACAACAATGGAAAGACTTTCAATTTCCTCATAATTTCCCCCTCATCAATGAACAAACGGAGTTCACAGGTTACTTTAAATATCGAGAAAAGAGCAAAATCCTCGCCATCATTTATAATAATCAATCCATAACAAAACTAGATAAAAAAGACATCGCCATCATTATAACAGATAGGACCAATTTCTATCCCGAAGGTGGTGGACAAATCGGAGACACAGGGATAATAAAAAAAAGACAAAGTCTTTTCCGAGTGATTGATACCAAAAAGAAGGGAAATCTTATCTTACACATTGGACACGTAGAAAAGGGAAAATTCCAAGTAGGTGATGAAGTAGATTTGATCATTGATGAAGAGAAAAGAAAATTCACAACTTATCATCATAGTGCTACCCACTTGTTGCATAAAGCCTTGAGGGATGTTTTAGGAGATTCTGTTTTTCAAACGGGTTCTCTGGTATCGGATGAATATTTACGTTTTGATTTTTCTTATAACAAAAGGTTAACAGAACAACAGTTAGAAGAAGTAGAACGGCGAGTGATTGATGCCATCCTTGCCAAAGCGGACGTAAAAATCAAACATCTACCCTTAGAAGAAGCCAAAAAAACAGGAGCTCTTGCTTTCTTTGGTGAAAAATATGGAGAAATCGTGAGGATCATCGAAATGGGAGAAAACGGTAAATATTCGATGGAGTTCTGTGGAGGTTGCCATGTTCAAAACACAAATGAAATACGATACTTTCATATCATCAAAGAAAGTAGCCCTGGTGCTGGCAATCGAAGGATAGAAGCCGTTGCAAACCAAAAAGCCCTACAATATTTCTACGAAAAAATACAAAAACTAAAAAAAGAATGGGAAGACAAAAACCAAAAAATGCCCAATCAACTTTCCTGGAATTTACCGGAAACGATGGAAGAGATAACCGAATATATGAGTTCAAATCCCTATTCTTCCATCCAATTGGAAAAACGTATCATTCAATTCGAAATTCAGCTCCAAGAAATAGAAAAAAAACTCAAAAAGGAACTTAAAAAAGAAAAGTCATTAGAACACTTATTAGAAAAAAATCTCCAATTCGAAAATCTGAACTCCGTCAAATTATATTCTTTTATAGAAGAGAACCTGACTCCAGAAGAACTACGAATTCTTGGTGATAAAATCAAAGAAAAAGAACCCTATGCATTAATTTTGGCCGCCTCAGTGCAAAAAGAAAAGGCATCGCTTATGTTTACTTGCACAAAAAAATTGATTGAATTAGGAATTGATTGCAGTGAGCTCTTAAGTCAAAGCGTCAAGGCATTTTCTGGCAAAGGCGGCGGGAAAAAGGATTTAGCTCAAGGTGGAGTAGAGAAAAATTACGTAAATGAAGTTATTTCATTTGCAAAAAAACTTGCACGAGAAAAAATACTCAAATAGAATATATTTATGGCAAAGGAACATTCTTTTGATATTGTTTACAAAATTGATGAACAAGAACTATCTAATGCCATAAACCAAGCCTTAAAAGAAGCCACAAACAGATTCGACTTCAAAGGTAGCCACGTGGAAATCCAACGAGAAAAAGACGAAATCCACTTAGCCACCGAAGATGAAATGAAGATGAAATCACTAATTGACATTTTTCAAAGCAAACTTGTAAAACGTGGCATCAATCTAAAAGCAATCCAATTCGGTGAGATTCAGAAAAACATCTCTGGAAGAGTCAAATGCACTGCAAAGATTCAAAACGGACTTACTCAAGAACAAATCAAAAAAATCAATAAAATCATCAAAGAAACCAATATAAAGGTTCAAACCCGCATTCAAGGAGATAGTTTACGAGTGATAAGCAAAAGCATAGATGACCTCCAAGCAGTTATCAAGCATTTACGAGAACAAGAATTGGACTTTGCTATTTCTTTTGATAATTATCGTTAATTTCTTTGTTTTATGCGGGATGAAGATACCCTCTTATATCACATCGAAAAAGGAGAATTTTTCGAAGCAAGTGAGGTTGCCGGCAGTATCTTAGAAGAATCTCCAGATGAGTTAGAATACATAGCAAACTTTTTTGCCACGAAATATTGGCTCAACCGAGAAAAATTCTTTAGAGAAGAAAAAAAAAACTACGATTTTCTCCTGAAAGAATGGAAAAAATTCGAATCTGTCCTCACAGAAAAAGGGTATCCCACAACAAAAGTTATCAACCAGATAAAGAGATATTTACTACTAAAAGTCAAAAGCAATTTAGAAAACAGACAACACAAAGAAGGAATCGAAGAGCATGATTTCCCCTTGCTTTTAGAGATAGCAAAGGGTTTTCTTTCTGTTCATGATGTTTCCAATACAAAAGAAATACTTCAAATTGCAAAACTAATTCAACCATTCCATCCTCAGATTTTTTTTTTATATGGTGATTTGAATTTCATGGAAATGGAAAGGACTGGGAATTTTGAATATTTTTCCTATGCCCTTAGTTTTTTTCGAGATGGATTTTTACTTTCACCAGATACCTTGGACTTCAAAGAATTACAATCCGAGACAATAAAGAAAATCATAAGAGAACTACAATTTCTTTATGACAAAAACACTGAGAAAGTTCATTATTGGCTCCCGGTTTCAATCATGATGAAGGCTTTACCTTACAATATCAGGAAGCTTGAACTGGATGAAATTTTTAACATCGAAGATGAAGTCTCAAGACTAGAACAAGAACTTCCTTATGTGAATGTCAAGTATCGTGAAAAAACCTTATCACGACTATTGTTTTTTTATCTGGTAATTCTACATTCTCTTCTTCATCATTACTCAGATAATGATAGAGTCCAAGAAATTTTGAGTCAAATCCAAGAATATTTCCCACAGTTGTATCTAGAGCTACTAAAAATTTTAGACAAAATTCCAAGTAGTGATACAATCTGACTATTTTTTTGTTTCTTTTGTTTCTTTTGTTTCTTCTTGAGCTGCTTTGATGGTTGCACGAGACTGAGCCACTTTACAAATGATGGGATTCCCTTGGATGAGCACATCCCATTCTTTTGGCAAATTTAGGTCGGATAATCGGATTGCTTCTCCAACGTTTAAATTGGTGATATCTACTTCTATTTTTTCTTTTAAGTTCTCTGGGGTTGTTCGGATTTTCAACATTTGAACAAAATGTTCTAATGCACCACCAGCACGAACTCCCTTCGCAACTCCGACTAATTCTACTGGGATGTGAAGGTGAAATTTGTGATTAGGGGTCATTTTATAGAAATCTACGTGTTCGATTTCTCCTGTAACTGGTTCACGTTGGATTTCTTTGGGTAAAACCTCAAAGACTTCATTTTCGAATTCAACTTGAATCTTCATTGATGGCAGCAAACCTTGGCTTAGCAATTTCATGAATTCTGATTTTTGGATGACCACTGGAGTTGACTTTCCTTTTTCTAAGATGTTGGCGGGGATTTTTCCTGCTCGTCGAAGCCTCCGAGATGCGTTCTTCCCAAATTCAGTTCTTCTCTCTGCTCGTATCTTTTTTGTATTTTCCATATTTTCCTTATTTTCCATACGTGGCTCCACGAATCGAATTAGAGTTCAAAATTTTCTCTTTGATGATAACGAAAAGCATTTTTCCCATTGATGGGTTCTATACGATGTTGAAGAAGATTTCTCCATGCATAAAGAATCAAAACCCCACTCAATATGATAGTAAAACCAATAAATAAAAGAAACAAAACAAACCTCAAAAACAAAAAAAACATTCTATAGCTGACAATTAGTGTTAGTAAAATATCCATCAAAATCTCCAAAGCAGCTACAATGAAATACAAAACCAGAAATTTTTCTTTTTTTTGTCTTGATTGAGGATTCCCATTCAAACTACGAATCAAATGGCTCAAAGTAAACACCCAAATACCATAAGCAAGGGCATGGGAATACACAACCTTCAATCGCCCTGAAAATGTCAACGGCTCTTTGAAGCGATCTTCTTCTTGAGGGAAATATTTTCGCATTTCCTCAGAACCATAATAATATTCCATCCACTGGGAAGGCTGGTATCCAATTTTAGAAAAAAAAAGAATTGAACCAGAAATACTTTGAAGTACCCCCAAAACCCCCACAAATAAAATTACATAAGTATAACTACTTTTCATACAACAAATCTAGTATTAATAAAAATTGCAAAACCAAGAAAAATAGATGAAACGTAAATAACACCCCATAATAAAAATAAAAAAACCAAAGAGCTTCATCATAAATCAAAAGGGAAAGTAAATAAAACACAAACAAAACAATCGAAATCCCAAAAAGTATGTTTTTTATTTTCATTTTCCATCGGCTTTGATACAACATGGCGAAAATAAAAATTAAATAAAAACCAAACATAAAAAGACTGATATGTACTTCTTCCAAACGAATGATCAAAGAAGGTTCTAATGTGAGGATGAAATCTTCATATCGAAAGGAGTTCTGAGATATAGCCAAGAATAAATTACTTATGAGAAATAACAAAAACAAAAAATAGGCTAATAATAAGATATTTCTTGGTCCTTTAGAAGATCGAACATTTCCTGTTACGAAAAACTTCATAAGCTTTTATAGGGACTTGGCAAGATAAAGTGTCAACATTGCCATTTCATAAGCACTTCTTGCTGTAAGGGTAGCTCCCGAAACTACGGGTATATCAATACCTAAAACTGGTGGATGATTTAGACTTCGATTTGTGAATAATTCTAGCCATCTTTCTGTAGGTTTGTATTCTATGGGTTCATAAAAGCTGATAAGATAGATTTGTTGGATTTCTTTTTTTGGATTGAGGACGATCATCAAAGACATTTCTTTTGTTCGCACGATATCTGTGTGTAGGATTGCATAACCCAAAAGGTTTTGATTGGATTTCGCTACATAAAAACTAAAAAATCTATGTTTGATTTTGAATCCTAACTCTTGTTCCATTTGCTTTTGATCTTGTTCTGTAAGATATATCCTTATTTTTTCTATGGTTGCATTTGGAAAGGCTTCTTGAAGTGCTGCCTCAGGCGTAAGAAACACTCTGCTTTGTAAAGAAACATTCCACAGCAAAAACACCAAAAAGAAAAACCCGAAATTGAACTTGATTATGAGACTCATAATCATAGAAAAAATCACAAAAGAACCAAGTCAACTTTTTTCTAAATCTTCCAGCCAATTTTCCACTTCTGGGTAGATGTTTCCAAATTCACCGTTGCTCATAAATAACAAGATGATCTTGTTTAATTTTTTTTGCTTTGCGAATAAGACATAATCGGAAAAATCATTCTTTAGTTTTTCTAAAAGTTCATTTGGTGCTGCACAGTAATGAGCATTGATATTTTTTTTGCGGATTTCATCAATGATTTCTAATACATTCAATCGTTGTTCCGGTTCTACTTTTCTTGGATCATAAACTTCTGTGATATAAACTACATCTGCTAACAAAAATGATTCTGGATATTCTTTCTGAAAGACATTTCGATGGCTACTCGCACTTCTGGGTTCATAGCAAGCAATGATGAAGGCATTGGTAATCGTTTCTCGAAAACTTTCAATGGTGATTTTCACAGCTGTGGGATGATGAGCAAAATCTTCATAGAAAAGTATCTCTATTTCTTGATCACGAAGGGAAATTTTTTTTCGTAGTTGTTGGCGCCTCATGACTCCAGGAAATTCTTCGATTGCCTGACGAATGATTTGAGCATCAACACCCAGTTCTTTTGCCAAAAGATAACTTGCTAAGATGTTTAGATAATTTTGTTTTCCGAAGATTTTGGGATGAACTCTTCCAATGGGGAGAATTAACTCATTACGTTGGTATTGGAGCTGCGTGATTTCTGGTAAGCGTTCTTTCTCTGAATAATATACAACATTCGACTGATTTTTGAGAATTTCTCGTATGACCTCGTAATCATAGTTTGCGATGATCTTTCCTTTTTGGGGTATCCAACGCAACAATTGAAGAAAAGCCTTTTTGTATTCCTTGAGGTTTTCGTAAATGTCTGCATGATCATACTCAATTGAAGTCAAAACCAAATAATAAGGTCGATAGTGCAAAAATTTGGGCTTTTTGTCAAAAAAAGAAGTGTCATATTCATCGCCCTCAATAACGAAATAGTTTCCTTTTTCTATCGAAAAACCAGGATGATGATCAGCTCGTATCCCACCAGCAAATAATCCCGCGGATAATCCTGCTTTTTTAAGAATATAGTGGATTAGAAAAGTAGTGGTGGTTTTGCCATGTGTGCCCGCTACTACAATCACATAGTGATGCTTCAAAAAAAACTCATACAAGGCTTGAGGCATACTCATCAAAGGCAAACGGTGATTGAGGATGGTCTCAACTTCTATGTTGCCTCGAGATAAAACATTCCCGATTATGTAGAGATCCGCTTTTGGATTTTGGTGTTGGTCTATGATGTTATCTGGAGAAAAAGAAGAAACAGGAAAACCCCATTCTTTGAGCTTCTCAGACATAGGAGGATATAAATTCTGATCAGAACCTGTAACATCGTGTCCTTGATCCTTTAACATTTTTGCTAAATTCCCCATGGCAATCCCACCGATACCAACAACATGGATTTTCATAAAAGACCAAACCTTTGTAATAATTGAATAGACTCAAACAAATTCACAATAAATAGAATCAAGACAGCCACCAACAAAAAAAGAGAAACCAAAAGTAAACTTTCGGCGAATGTTTTGGATATTGGTTTTTCAAGATATAAGGACCACTGGATGATAGAAAAAACAAACGTCATGATAGAAGAAACTCCCAAAGCTAACCAACCCAAAATCGGATGAACAAGAAAAAAAATCAAATTAGAAGTAATCATAATCGCATTTTTGATTCCAAAATAAGGATTTTTTCGGTATAACGTGGGAGGTTGGGAATAAAACTCAAACTTATCCATCAAAACCAAAAAAATAAAAGTTCCCCCATAAATGAACAAAGGGGGAAGATAAGTAGTAAAAAGCAAAGAGAAAAAACTTTCTTTCTTGAACAAGATTTGATACCAGAAAAAAGGACTAATTAGAAAAAAAATATAATGAATCAAAAAGGGCATGTGGTAGAAATAAAAAACTTTTCTTGCAACCTCAAAATGGGGAAACTTCTCAAACTCTCGGTACAAGCGAAAATCAAAAGAAGCACTTAGAAGCTTCAAAGCCCAAAGAAAGCTCATATTTCAGCCAAAAAAAACCAACATAGCCTCAAGAAAATAAAGAAAACCAAGAAAATATAGATCCATTATTCAATAGCTTCTTTGATTTCTTTTATAATCTTATTCTTCTTCTCAAAGCGATGTATAACCGATTTTACGGTGCTTTTATTCATATTTAATTCATCAGCAACCTTACTATATATCTCTTCTTTATTTTCTAAATGTGGATTATAGAATTGAACTTCAAAATTTTTTAAAATAACTTTTATATGGGTTTTATTTTTAAATCCATTTTTTAATAGAATAAATTCGATTTCATCCAAAAGCTTTTGTATTTTACTCAAGAGTTTGAGATATCTTAGATTGTCTTTCCAATCGTAGTCATAATACGCTTTTGGATTAGAAAGACGAACTTTTTCTATAAGTTCACCAATTGAAATATTTTTTCTTTTTTCTCTATGGAAGTCTCTATCAATACAATTTTTGTAAAGTTTTAGTTTTTCCCGGTCATTTTCTGCTATTTTCAAACATGGTAGGTAGATTTCTATAATATCGATCATAAGTTTTTCGAAGTCTTCATCAGATAATATCAGTTCGTTTTCTAAGAAACTATGAAATTGTTGCTTTATCTTGTTTTTAAATTTTCTTTTTCTGATTTTGCCATTTTCATCACGACCGTTATAGACAAATTCATTATAGATTAACCAAAAAACATATTCAGCAATTTTTCGTGAATTTTTTGATACTTTTTTCGTCTCCAAAAGATGCTGAATATATTCAATGATTCTTTCTTCACAAGATTTTTCATAACCTTTTGATTCATAAATTTTCTTAAAACAATTTTGGATTTTAATCGTTTCCATCTTCATAATCATATAATTAGAAAAGGAGGAGACATATTTTATGATAAAATCCCGAAAAATCTGAAAATTTTTCTCACTTAATGAAAAAATTTTTTAAACTTTGCTATGGGTGTTTATCATGTAATATAAAATATACACTCAATTTCAGACAAAAATTGTTATTTTTTTATTTTATTGCAGTTTCTCTTTTCTTCTTAATCTGTAGATCTTTAGATAATCATTTTTTTGAAAGTGGATTTTGTGATACGCCACAAGTACAAATTGTTCTTTTAGTTTTGCTAAGTTCTTTTGTATATCCACTGATTTCTTTTTCTCTACATACTTCGAATGATACACTATGACGTCCCCCTTGTCTTTTGAATATACATACAAATGATCAAGAAACTCCAATGGAAAATACCGCTGAATCGTAAGCACAGTGTGATCAATTACACTTAATCCTAAAATGCTTGTATCGATATAATCAAAGTTGATGTAAATAGGAGCTTTTTCTGCTGTAAGTTTTTGATGAGCTTCTTTTGCTATCTGTAAAAAAAGGGAATAAAAAATGAAATACACAAATGTGACAAAAAACGAATAGAAAACAAGAACAAACTTCCATTTTTTTGATAAAAACTTCAAAAACACCCCCCTACTCAAAAGAACAAACGGAAAAATGGCTAAAAGCATATATCTTGGTCCTAAATTTACGACTCCTTCATTCGGAGAAGTAATACCCACAAGTATCACTAACAAAATTCCTGAATATATCAATATGAGTTCCTCTCGTGGAAAATCAAACTCACGCCTCCGAAACAAAAAAATCAACAACACCACCAAAAACAACGGAACATATCCAAAAAATCCCAACTGATTAAAACTTCCGAAAAAAAGAAGTATCCATAAGTGTTTTAGTTGTCTTAAAATTGAATATTCCTCTACATAAATGTTTGCCAGATATCTTGGACCGAGGATGTGTCCATACTGATACCAATGAAACAAAAAAAACACCAAAACAAACAACACTACTGACACAACAAACACCACAAACTTCCTCGATACCCCAATACCCCTCCAATCAAAATCCCTCAAAACAATCTCATTCTCTAACAAAAACCATACAAATATCAAACTCATCAAAAATAACAACATCTCCAAACGAAGCCACATCCCTAATGTCAAAATAAAAGCCGATAACACCACCCACCTATCACCCCCTCGAAATAAAAGTGTCAACCCCATCACTTGTAGTGCTACCAACAAGCTACTCTCTGACATGTCTATGCTATTCAAAAACAAAAAGGTTCCAAACAAAAAGAACAATATCCAGAATGACGAAAAGTTCCAATATCGTTTTAACAAATACAAACTCAGAAAGTTCACTATTGTGGTCAAAACGGGTAGATATTTCACTCCATTAAACTCAATCACGGGAGCTATGATCAACGAAAAAAGAACGGGGAATACACCTACGACTTTGTTTTCATCGGGAATCGTAACAATCGAAGTCAAAGGGAAATAACGAAACTCAGGATCAAATTCCCTAAAACGATATAGGATTTCTTCTGACTGATAGTTATTGAAGATTAAAGAATAAGACTGATAAACCTTCGCTAATGGATCTCCAACGTAGTAATAACGTTCCAAAAAATAAGAAAAAATTACTATTAATAAAAAAAAAATCAAAAATAGTTCCCAATTTCTTTTTAGAAAGAGCTTCAGGTTCATAAGCCAAGGATTTTCATAATTTTTTCGTTGCAACAAGGAATCAAATTTTGATATACTTAACTTTCAATTTAATTTTTTTATGATTCGATGCCAAAAGATGATTTATATTCATTTTTGAGAAAAGAAAAAAATGTTTATCATTTTGATTTTAAGCGATTTCAAAATCAGGATTTTTATCAATATGTGGTGTCAAAGTTATCGAAAATTTCGCCATCTACTCCACCCTCATCGATATTGAAAAAACTTAGGAAAATGGACCTAAATGAACAAAAGAACTTGTCCTTTGATTTTCAAGACTTTTTGAAATATTTAGAAAATCAAAATCTTTGGAATTATAAAACAAGTTTAAAATTACGAATGCAACTTCACTTGGAAAACCACTTGGGTTATCATAAAATTAAATTTCTGCTTCTTCAAGAAGGCTACCATGAGGAACATATACAAGAAGAATTAGCAAATATTCCATCTGAGTTTTGGAAAAACAAAGCCCTTCAGGTCTTGAAGTCCCTTCAGAAAAGTTTATCAAACATACCACCTACCAAAAGAAAACAAAAAATTTACAACAAACTTCTATATTTGGGGTTTAGAGAAGAAGAAATCGAAGAAATCATCTCAAAAGATATCACTGAATGAACCAGATTGGATCTCCATTTTCGAAACAATTACGTAAGCAACGTTTGAAGCTTACATTTTCACATTGGACTGCCCAAATCCCCGGTAAACACTTTGAATATTCTTCTAAAGTAACAGAAGAGCTACAGTTTTCTTTTGACTGCCAGAACTTCTGATTACAATCAAAGTGGCATCTTCTAGCATCTAAGCTGAACTTTCCTTCTTCGAAAATTTCTGAACGTATCAAGGAATCACAATAAACCTCAGGTGATGAAGAAGTTATAGTAATTTTATAAAATTTACTTATAATTCCAAAATAAGAAAATTGATTGAGACCAGAACAATTCAATGCTTGTTTTTCGGAGTCAATACAAATTTCCTTGAGTTTTTCTTCGGTGGGTAGTAGATTGACAAACACATAGAGATTTCTTAGGTTCTCTTTTTCTTCGTATTTTGGAGACTGCTCACAGCTCCAAAAGAAAAGTATAATCAATACTACTATTTTTCTCATCAGAACTTTACCTCAAAACCTAAGTTGAATAAGGGAATTCGAATTTTTCGTTTTCCTTGCGTGATTTCTAAAGTTCCAAATTCAGGGGCTGGCCTTGGATTGATAGGAGTAAAGGGCAAAGCTCGATTGAAAGCAAATCCACCTATGTTTTGACGTAAATACACATTAATGAGTTCAACGAAAATATTTCCATAACCCCATTCATAATTAACAAATTTATCAAAACGAATATCTAAGCTATGATAGGGTTTCGAACGAAAAGTATTAGTTTCTTCAGAAAGTTTTGGTTGGAATAAAGGTCGACCATTGTTTTTGTTTTTGCCGCCGTCATCTCCTACAACTACAGTATAGGGTGGTGATGTTTGGTATCGCCAGCGTATGCCAATTTGATAAGTAGGATTGATTTTCCAGCCTATGATTAATCTCACAAGATGTCTTCGATCGAAATCAGCAGAGATTAGTTTTGAATTATCGTAATATTGCCATAGTCTTCTCTCGTTTGCACTAATTACTTGTTTTTTCTCGTCTTCTGTTAGTCTGCGTAAATGATCACGACGTTTCGACACACTGTGAGTGTAAGAAAGCCAGCCATACAATCCTTTTGAGCGTGGAGGATCAAATCGGATAAACACCTCAGCACCATAGGAACGTCCATCACCCCTGTTCGAAAAATAAAGGGGAGCATTGAACAAAATGGGTTCTTCGTATTTTCGGATAGGATCCTGATTGATCTTGATGGGAGTCGTAATGTAGGGGTCTTGGATAACTAAATCATCATAATATTGTTTGAAACCTTCCACTCGAAAAAGCCAATCTCTCCATTGGTACTCAAACCCTCCTGAGGTGTGAGAAGCCTTTTCGAATCGTAGATTGGGATTTCCAGATGTGGGTGAGTATTCATTCGGACTTGGCACCCGATGATATATTCCACCACCTCCAATCAACTTCAAGTTTTCTGTCAATCTGATGGCAAAAGATCCCCTTGGCACCAGAACTGCTTGTTTATTCAATGAAAAGTATTCATAGCGTATTCCCGGACGAAACTCCAACCAACGGTTCTTAAAAACTAAAATCCCATATGCCACCGAAAAAGGTGAGAAGAAAGAATCGTTCACGGGTACCTTTTCGTAATCTGGAGGATCAATTTTATAGGGATCAGGATTTGGATTTAAGGGATCTTTTGGCCTTGGAAACTCTCCTTTATTGTTATAGATAAGATTTCGTAGTTCTACTCCAAATTCAAAGTTTAACAAATTCTCAATCAACCCCAATCTTGTTTCGTTTCTAAGAGCTCCATAGCCGTCCGTTCTTGTAAATTTCGCACTGATATTTCCAATCGAAGCATCAATATAGACTCTACGGGTATAATAAATGAGAGTTGTCTCGTTTTGAAAAAACGATGAAGGCTGAAAGCGATGGCGTATCGCAGTTGTTATGAAATCCCGATCAACAGCTCCACGCAGTCCTATCAAATCTGGCGGTGGTTCTTTCAGAGGGTTTTCAAATGGTTTTTCTTTGATTCTTGCTACAAAAGAATCTCTTGAGCCAATCACATAAAAAAATAGAGACTGAGTATTCGACAATTGATGTTTGATTTTGATTTGTAAATCTTGATACTTCGGCACTAACGTTATGGTTTTGGGTAAAAGGGGACGCAGTGTCTGATCCAAATACGAGACCTTACCTCCTAAAACAACATAACTCGAATTTTGATAAGGAACTTGTAAAAGCAAATTCGTAGCCCAAACACTAATGGAAGCAACTCCATTGGTTCGTTCTACCTCATCAGGAGTAAAAATGGCAATCACACCCCCTGTGGCATCTCCGTATTTGGCAGGATAAGATCCCGTATATACGTCTATACTTTGGATGAATTCATTTTGAATTACAGAGCTCAACCCTCCTAAGTGATAAGCAAAAGCAATGGGTAAATCATCAACGTAGAAAGAATTCGAATCGGGATTAGAACCCCTTAATGCTACCTCACCCGAACCAAAAGGAGGTGCCACAACTCCGGGCAAATTTTCAATCCCTCGGATGGCTTCTCCAAATTGACCAGGAAGTCGTTTGATTTGATCTAATCGAACAGTATATACAGAAGAGGGAGGAAGTTCTCTTCTTCCTACAACAATCACACCTTGATCCGAAACAATTTGTTCTCTGGGAGTTCTTTCTGGTTTTGGCTCAGAAGTGTAAAGGGGTATGAGCTGACCTTTCCCTAATACTTGAACAGAAGGCTGTAATACATTTCCATCTGGTAATACCACTCGAACTTGATAAAATCCAGGCTGAGGAATATCAAAAACTGCCTTTCCTTCTTTGTCAGTGAATTTAAATTCTTTTGTCTCGGCGATAATCACCCTTGCATCAGAGACAGGCTGTCGCTTTGCATCAAAAACCTGAATAGTTACTTCAAAACCATAAACACTCTTAACCATCAACAAAAACAAAAACAACAAAAATGCTAATTTATTCTTTAAATATAACATTCCAGTATAAATCATAACAATAAATTGGATATTCATCAAAGGGACAAGGCAACCTCAAGATATATAAGCTACATAATCGTAAGCTATCTTCGTCAATATTTGGGGGTGGGATAAAATCATTGGGTGGACGATTCCCACATTCTTTCTGTTTGTATTCTACTGCTTTTTGGATTTCTATATACGCATCCACAAAATTTATGGAAGCATCCTCAACTACACAATATGAACTTAAAACCAAAATTCCAAATAAAATCAAATTTGGAGCCCTCATCGTGGTATTTGAAACTTAATGACCGTTCCTTTTAGTTTTAAAAGGCGAACCTGCCCTAAAACGTTATAATAATGACTTTCATGCCATGCACGAATATTGATGATGGTATCTCCTTCATATTTTTGGACCATGGTACCCAGAGCATATTCTGGATCCAAACTTCCCGATATTGGGATCAAATGAAATAAATAAAACTGAGACACTTCCCCCTGAACATCACATCCTCCTTTGTAATCTCGCAAAGGTACGTATTCAATAGAAAATGAAGTTTCTTCTTGTTCTTGAGATCGAGGAATTTCTTTTGGACAAACCACATAAAGATCATCCCGATAAAGATTCGATGCTTCTGGCACAATCAACATACTATCGATATAACCTGTCTCAACACAAAAAGAAAAGGAAACCAACCATAAAAGCGAAAACTTCCTCATAGTTATCGCTTTCGTTCCCGCGTGTCTTTGGGTTCTGGTGGCGGAGTCGTCTTGGGAATGAGTTTTACTACATCGGCTTTTATGATAATAGAATTCTTTGATAACATCAAAAAAACAGACCGTTGGGTATAATACCTGATGTTAATCAAAGCATCCCCTTCGTGTTTTTGTTGTAATTCTTTGAGGGCTTCATCTATGGGAGGTTCTTCCAAAGGCAAGCCGAAAACACCCACATCAAATACCCACCAGTCCTTCCGAACTGTATCTGTTGTAATGTATTGAATTTCAGTCACAGCTGGATTGATCGGTATGTTTGATGAGGCTATCCCCGCATTTGTAGATGCACAACTTAGAACAAAAACGATCATAAGCCAAAGATAAAAATACTTCATAAGAGAAGTCATCATCACCCGACACCAAAGAAAATTTTTCGATAACAAAATAACAAAAACGGAGTCAATAAGCAAATACTTTTTAGAAAATAAACATTTGGGATATTTTTAAAAAATCATAATAAAAGATTTTGACGCTACCTCTTTTGATGGGATTTTGTTTTTTATGTATTTTTTCTTTAGGGAAAGGGAACGAAAGAAATTACTTTATATTGTTACAGGAGCTGCGGGTTTTATTGGAAGTGCGGTCGTTCGTGAATTAAATCAAAATGGCATTGAGCAAATTATCTGTGTGGATCATTTAGGAAAATCAGAAAAATGGAAAAATCTACGAAACCTCAGATTTGTTGACTACTACGAAAAAGAAGAGTTTTTAAAAATGATTGAAAATAACTCATTTCTTCAAGATGTTAAAGCCATTTTTCATTTAGGTGCGTGTTCATCTACTACTGAAAAAGACGCCTCGTACTTAATAAAAAATAATTACGAATACTCAAAGCAATTAGCCATCAAAGCATACCAATACAATATCCGAATGATTTACGCATCAAGTGCTGCTACGTATGGAGATGGAAAAATGGGATTTGATGATAACATCGAAGATCTAGAAAAACTTCAACCATTAAATCCTTATGGATACTCGAAACATCTTTTTGATTTGTGGTTAAAAAGAAATGGCTTTTTCGAACATACGAATCTGTTTGTTGGACTCAAATATTTTAATGTTTTCGGACCTAATGAATATCACAAGGGAAATATGCAATCTATGGTTTTAAAAGGTTTTCGACAGATTCGTATGACGGGAAAGATTCAGCTCTTTAAGAGTTATCATCCTGACTTCGAAGACGGCAAGCAAATGAGGGATTTTCTTTATGTAAAAGATGCAGCTAAAATGACAGTGTTTTTTATCTTGGAAAATCCAACAGCTTCTGGGATTTTCAATATTGGAAGCGGTAAAGCATCTACATGGTTGGAATTAGTTGAACCCATCTTTGAAGCTATGAAGATACCAAAAAACATTGAATTTATAGAAATGCCAGAGGATTTAAGAAAATCATACCAGTATTATACGCAAGCACCTATCGAGAAATTACGAGCCTCTGGTTATCACGAGACTATCACCCCTTTACGAGAAGCTGTGATGGATTACGTTCAGAATTACTTAATGCAAGATGAAAGAAACGCCTAACTACTATATACACCCAAATTCACCATCATATTTGAGCAAACTTCTGGAATTACTCTTGAAGATCCAACGAAAGAAATTTGCCTTTGAAAAAGCAATGAATAGTTATCAAAAATCGAAAAAAATCTCCAAAGAAATATATGAATTCCCAAAACCTCCAAAGTTCATGTTTTCAAAAAAGACGTATCAAGTTCAATCCTTTCAAAATAGAAATGTATTTGTTTTTAATCCTCAAAAAGAAGAGAAAATCTCGATCTTGATTCTTGTTCTTCATGGGGGTGCTTTTCTACGAAGCTTTTATCTCTTTCATTGGCTCATGATAAAAAAACTTCAGAAGATTTCTTCAGCAATCATTTACGCACCAGATTATCCTACCGTCCCTCACTATAAATACAAAGAAATCATCGCATTCTGTAAGAATTTTTATGATTACCTAAAAACGAACGAAAAAGACATCATCATTATAGGTGATTCTGCGGGAGGGAATTTGGCTTTAGTCCTTTTACAAAAACTTTCGAAAGATGAAATGCCCAAAAAAGTCATTTTGTTTTCCCCTTGGGTTGATTTATCTATGGAAAATCCTAAAATAGAAAATATTGAATCAAAAGATTTCATACTCACGAGAAACGGACTGATGATGGCGGGAAAACTATACAGTGAAAACAATCCCAAAAACCCCGAAGTAAGCCCTCTATACCATCCATATGATTTTCTTCCTGAAATTCATCTATTCATGGGAACCCACGATATTCTTTTTCCTGATGCAAAAGAGTTCTTCTTTAAAAATCCACATCCTTCTTTTTATTTTTATGAATATCCTTACATGCAGCATGATTGGATGATCCTGGATCTCATTCCTTTTGATGAAGCAAAAGATGTATGGTTGAAAGTTCGAGACATTTTGAATGACACATAAAGTATGAAGTAAATATTAAATGATCATTCTATTGAAAATATCTTTTTTGCCACATTGATAACAAATTCAGTTTCTTGAATGGCTTGCAAGGCATCACTTTCTTTATATTCGATAGTCGGGATAAAATCCACATCACCATAAAACGCCAATTCTCGTTCTTTCCGTAATCGTTTGGAAATTCGCACCAACTCGTGTATTTCGTGATCTTGTAGCTCATGAAAAGTTTGTCTGAGTTCAAGAATTAAATAACTTACATCATGATACTTTGGAGGTTCAATACCTTTCATTCGTAGCATTCCTTTTGTCGCTAACTCCACAGCTTCTTGAGCTTCTCGAACCACGTCCGAAAAGGCTTTTTTTTCCTTGAGAAAATATAAAACCTCAAGCCTTACCATAGCTTTTTCGAAATAACTTTTGGCTAAGCCCTCAAATGTCATAAATCCAATTTTGGATCTAAAATCCAGTACCAATGCATATCTTTTTGGATTCGTTTTGCTCCTGATTGTTCGAGCTTTCGTTTGAATTGGGAAATATAATGATTGAAAAAATTTTCTTTATCATACAAGATTTTCGCATCGAAAACAAAATCCAAAAATAAGGGACTTCCCAAAAGAACTTCTTCTTTTGTTTTCAAAACAGGTGAGATTTGAATCCAAACTTCTTTTTTTCGTAAATCACGAAGTTCATTCTCCAAGCGATCTTCAATCAATAAAAATTCTTCCATTCGTTTTGTAGCTCCTCGAGGTAAAACCTCACAAACAATAAGAACGTCAATATCAGAGTCATTACGAAACACTCCTCTTGCTACTGAACCAAACAGAACTATTGATACTAAATTTTCTTTGTAATATGACTGAATTTCGTGTATCAATCTCTGAACGAAATCACCGTATATTTGTTTTAACACAAAACAATTCTATTTAGTTATTTTTTTTAATCAATAGTTATTCAATTTTGAGTTTATATTTAGAAAACTAAATCAATATTAGGATGGGGAATTCTTATATTATGATGAAATTAAATTTTTTTGAGTGAATGTTGAAGGACAGGAATCATCCCCCGAATTGGGGGGATGGAATTTTAGAGGGGTTGTTTGAGACCTAATTTCCAACGAATACCGCTAAGATTCACAGGATAAGAAAGGTTTCCCGTAGAAGCCAATTGAGAAATGGTTCCAATAGCTTGCACGGGTGCATTATCCATTCCACCACCAACAAAGTATTCGATTTCGATGTAGAATTTGCTTTTGTTTTGGAGCCTATTTTCAAAACCAATCACTAAATTATAACCTACGCCATTAACATCAAAAACAACCTTCTCACCAAAAATAGCTCCTCGATAAAACTTCGATTGATCAACCGTATTAAGTATAGACGATGTTGGTAAATTTTGTTGACGTGCAAATGCAACTGCTGTTCTTAACTCGGCATCACCCCAAGGTCCGAAACCACAAAGTAAGTAAGTTCCGAATTGTAAGCCGACAAAACAAGGCGTAGCTCCATCCACAGTTCCACTCAAGGACCATCCACCACGATGGTAATTAATACCAATACCACCATAGACAGAAGAAGCTTCACCCACCCCCGCTTTGATACCGTAAATAAAGGGAATGTAGTAACTTACGAAATCCCAATTTTGACTTACATTTTGATAGATCCCTAAGATACTCGCTGAGGTCTTTCCACCTAAAATCTTTTTTGTGTATTCAAGACCTACTCTCCAGAAAGTAGAAGTAGATTCTCGTTCATAGAAAACATTCAAAATACCACCATGCATGGCACCACTAATCTTTGCCTTAGCAAAGCCACTTTTTGACCACACATCAATTGTGTTCTCGGGAATGATGATTTTTTGATCACCTATAGCGTTATCCAATCCATCTTTCGTAATGGTAGAACCAAGATCGCCAACGTTAAATTGCACCCCTAAACCATAGCCTAAATACGCACTTTGGGAATACAATGCTCCTACAAAAACAAAAGAGATAGCCAAAAGTAATGTAAATTTCTTACTCATTCTCTCCTCCTAATGATTATGATTCATTATTGCTACTATGATAAATTTATAAAAAATATTGTCAAATACAAAAGTCGATTTTTCCAATTTAGTTCACTCATAAGAAAAAATTGATTAAGATTTTTTACTATAATTTTTCTGATATATTTTTCTGGGAAAAGTTGACATAAAATTTAAATTTATTAAAGGAGTTTTTGTATGTCTATAAGTAAAAGTAAAAGAAGTAATAATGATGATAAGGAAAGGCAAAACAATCTTCAAAGAACTTTGGAACTAATAGAATACTTCAGTTCAGTGAAAAAAATAATCAATGATAAAGAAGGAAATAAATTAAGAGAGTTAAAAAAAATCTATGGTCAAGATAAAAAAAAGAAGAAAACTATTTTAAAACAATTTAAACGAGATAGGGATTTTCTTCAGGAATTAGGAATTGACGTAAATCTCAACCTAAGTAAAAAAATTAAATCAGAAGATCTTGTCTTAAATGAAGGGGAAAAAAAGAAAATAGCAAAAGGGATATTGTATCAAATCCAAAACACTAACAATAAAGCATACAGAGACAAACTGATTTCTTTGTATTACAAGTTATTTTTCTCAGAATTGAGGTTCATAAAAAAGCTGCTTAAGATTATCAAGAATTATAATGAGTCAGACCTTAATCAACTTCGGCTTCTTACAAAATCAAATCATAACAATCACAATACAACACCTCTAATAGAATTGTTCAGATTAATCTCAAGAAAAAAACCCATAAAAATAATATATCGTAAAAAAAATGGGGATATTATAAGTAGAGTAATATATCCCTTGATAATTTATAAGAATCTAAGAATTTTTTACCTGATATCTTGGGATTATGAAAAAAGTGAAATTCGAAATTTTATTTATTCAAACATTTTATCATATGAAGCAATATCTAATCCCTCTTATTTAAAAGTCGAAATTGTTGGTGATCCAAATGAACCTAATACATCTAATAAAATTTTTGTTCCTATTAGAGATATTTATAGAAACCTTCCACACCCTTTTTTTATTAGCAATGAGAAGAATCCCATGAGAATCAAGATTACTATAAAAAGCTACTATAAAGATTTGTTTTTAGATCAAATCACATTACCATTTACTTTTCCGAACTACAATTATCCAACATATAGGATTATAGGTAAAAGCGAAAAAGAAAAAACAATAACGATGGATGTAAAAATATTTAATACTGAAGGTTTTTTTCGATTTATATCAAAATATCCAGATATGGTAGTAAACATAGAACAATCTGATATTTTCGATAGCTATAAAAAATATTTAGAAGAAACAATAGAATTTTACAATTCTTTAGAAAGAGAGTTAAGTTCTTATGGCAAGTAAAAAAAACATAATAAAGTACTTATCAGCATTAGCAGTCGTAATAGAAATTTTAAAAAGAAAGGAATCAAAAAATAAAAAACCAAGCATCAGTGTAAAAAAACTAAAAGAAATTCTAGCCACGAAAAATAAAAATGAAATAGAAAACTTCATTAGTCAACTCAATGACTTTTTAGAAGATTATCACTACAACATTGACTTTTATACTTCAAAAAATGGAATGAAATTAATATTTAATGTTCCTGTTAAATTTTTCTCGAATTTACGCTTACCGCTCACCATGGAAGATTTCGAGATAATTGCTAATTTCATATCAAACGAAAATCTATTAAGAAAAATTTTGAAAATTTACCCCATCAAATTCATCGATCGCTATCGTATTGAAGAACTGGAAGAAAAACTTTCTGAAATCGTAGCATTCAATAAAAAAGCCATTCAATCAGAGCTACCAGATAGCTTAAAGAAAATCGTCGAATTTTATTACAAAAAACCAGCATCTACTCACGTTGAATTGAAAAAAATCATTCCTATAGATACCACTTCGTATCAAAATATAAAATATATAGTAGGAATTGATTACAAATTTTCTACAGAGGACATAAAACTTTATCGATTGGATCGAATTGTTAAGTTTGATCCCCAAAAAAATCAATTAAAGACCCAAATGAAAATTTCAATTGACTACCAACTGTTAGAAAGTAAAGTTCAAGAAATCCTTCAAAAAATCGACTCTGAAGCAGTCATGGAAATTATTTTTCTTTATGATCCAATAGTTGAACTAAACCTTTCAAACCAATGGAACTTTGAGATTTTAGATAAAGCTCAAACAATCAACGAACGAGAATGGAAGATGGGAAGAATAAGAACAATTTATCCTTCAAGTGTAATAGAAACCTTCATTCCTTTTGCAAGATTCGTTTACATCCTTGAACCCAAAGAAGTTCAGAGAAATTTTTTGGGATATTTTGAAAATATCTTAAAAAATTTATAAACAAATTTTATAGAAATACCAGTTTTTAACTTATTTTTGATTCAAAAACTGAATTAATTTCATGTAAAGATTTACTTAGATAGGTAATGATTTCCAATTCTTTTTTTATTATGATTTTACCTCTTTTATGAAACAAGGATTTTAATATCGGATCTTTAATTAATTCATAAGAAAATTGTGATAGTTGGATATGGTTTTCTACACCATAACTTTCTAATCTACTCGCAATATTAACTACCTCCCCCCAAATATCAAATATGTATTTTTTTAATCCAATCACACCTCCAATTACTTTACCGCTATGAATTCCGATTCTTACTTTTAAATCAATGTTATTTTTCTTTGAGAATCTTTCTGTGATTTCTAAAACTTCAATAGCGAAGTATATCATATTATCAATGTGTTTTTCATCATAATCAGGTAAACCCGTTGCTGCCATGTAACAATCACCTATCGTTTTAATCTTTTCTACTTTGTATTTTTCTAAAATTAAATCAAATTCTGTATAAAAATCATTCAAATAACGCACCAACTCTTCAGCTGTTAGTTTTTTGCTTAACTTGGTATAATTCACAATATCACAAAAGAAGATGGTAGCTTCTGGGTATTCTTCTGCAATTAAATTTTGTTTACCATAATCAATAATGGAAATAATCTTTTTAGGTAAAATATTTTCTAAGAGTTTCTTTGATCTTTCTTCTTCTAACTTTAGCATTTCAATCATCGTATAATGAATTGAATTATATTCTACTATATTGTTAAGTAATTCATTAAACTCACTTTTTAGTTGATAAATTTCGTCTTTTTCTTCGTCCTCTAAGGGTAAAAATCTAATTTCATCTAAGTTTGATTTGATTTTTTTGATTTCTTCATTAAATTTTCTGAGTCGAAAAACTAAAGCTTGATCCAATGTTCGCTGTAAAAGAAAAAAAGTAAACAAAACACCTGCTCCACCAATAATCATAAAAACCAAACTACCCCAAAGAAAAAAATTGATAAAAAAATTAAACCGCTTGAGAACAATATACCCAATCGGATGGCCATCCCAACTTTTTAACAAGAACTTGCCTTCTTGATACAATGGAGAGATAAGCGAATAACTTTTCCGTTCTGAAATTTTATATTTATTTTCTAAAGTTAATTTTACTTCGACATCCCATTTTGGATGATTAATATATTTTTCTAAAAACTTTTTAATATTTTGACCGAAAATAAAGGTTCCATAAGAATTTTTGTATCCATCCCCAAACCATAGACTTCCTACCATGCTAATGATATAGATATCATCCCGAACTCGAAGTAATCCATATTGATAATCCTCACGTTTTCTAATGTAAGGAATTTTCATTGAAGAAATTACATCTACTAATTCTTTGGGGGGTTGTGCTATTTTAAAATTTTCAAAATAAAAAAGTTCTTTTACTTTTCCATTAGGATAAACTGAAACAAAAAAATCTAAATCCATGTAGTAAATTGAAGAACCAATCTCCTTAACAACATAATCAGGATATTTCCCCGACATGTATAAAATGGGGCTTTCGTAATCAATCCAATTCACATAAAACATAGCTTTTTCATTCAAGTTCTTTTTGAAGACATTTTCTACAATTTCTACATCTTTCTTTAATTCATTTCGATCGAGAAAAAAGGCATAGAAACCTAGAACTACAAACAATAAACCAAATATTATAGGCTGTATTATGAATAAATTCCGTATCAAAAGCCAAAGAATCTTCCTTTTTAAAGACTGATATTTATTCATTTCAGAACCACATATTTTTTGTCTAATCGAAATAAAATAATTTTCTGATTGAAATAAAATAATTTTCTAAAAAGATTACATACTTGTATAAAAGATAAGCTTTTTATCACAGTAAACAAAACTGGTTTTAGGATGCAATTGCATAACTTCAACTCAAAATTAAAATTCACAATGACGATGATTCATTAAGCTAATGCTAATGAAAAAGTTCATTCATATACAAAAAGAATTCCACTTAACGAATAAATGGGAAGTTTTATCTGATCAAGAAATTGAAATACTTTATCAATTCTATCAATACTTAGTTATTCAAAAAAATGCCTCCAAACATACAATCAGAGCTTATCTTTCAGATACAATTGAATTTCTTTTAGCTATTCAGCAAAAAGGAATTTCGTTTTTGAAAGTCGAAACAAACGATATTCGAGACTATTTTTTTGAATTAGTTGGAATCAATCTTGATAAATCAAAAACAGCTAAAAAAATCTCATCAAAAACCCAAAGACGAAAGATTGCATCGATTAAGGCTTTTTATCGTTTTTTGAAAAATCAAAATTTGATCTCGAAAAATCCAGTTTCTCTGACACTTCCCAAAATAAAATCACAACTCCCAGAAGCATTAAAGCCTCAAGAACTATCTTTTCTGTTTGATTATATCAATCAAAAAATCAAAACAGAAAAAGACCCAATCAAAAAAACAATATTTCTTCGTGATAGAGCTCTAATTGAGCTACTCTACTCCTCAGGGATGAGAATCCACGAATTACTTTCTTTGGAGGTTCATCAAGTTATAAAGAAAAATAACAAACAGAACAATTCTCTCGAAGTCCAAGAGGAAATCTTAATCACGGGAAAAAGAAATCAGCAAAGATATATTTTTGTAGGAAGTTATGCAAAAACAGCTCTTTCAGAATATTTACAGAACCGGGATATCCTAAAGCCCAAAACCCAAAAACTTTTTATAAACCAAAAAGGAAATCCCCTTACGGATCGGGGAGTTCGATTCCGATTCGAAAGGTATCAAAAACTACTTCAAACAAAAATCTATCCCCATAAATTCCGTCATACTTTTGCCACGGATTTATTAAACGAAGGACTTGACATTCGTTCTCTACAAGAAATGTTAGGACATGCGAAGTTAACTACAACGCAAATCTACACAAAGATAAGCAAAGCAAAACTCAAAGAAGAATACCGAAAATATCATCCCTGGAAATAACTAGAAACACTGGAATTACTGGAATCAAGCTCTATAAACCCGCCTTCACGATATCATGAAGCCGTAGCAATCCAATGGGACGGTCATCCTCATCGACCACTGGTAGAACACTAATTTGGGATGGTCGATCCTCCATCATGTGTAGAGCATCAATGGCTTTGGTTCCTTTTTTCACGCAAATGGGGTTTCTCGTCATGATTTGCTCAATACTACAATTCAAGATATTTCCAAACTTCATGATTGCTCTTCGAATATCACCATCTGTGACAATTCCAATCACTTTGTTCTGTTCATCTACGATAATAGCCCCACCCAAATTCGGCTTTGTAATTGTTACGAGTAAATCTTGGATTGAGGCATTGTAAGTTATCACAGGTGAGCCTTGATCCAAAATGAGCAAGTCCTCCACATTCAAAAGCAAACGTTTTCCTAATTGTCCAGCGGGATGATAAAAGGCAAAATTCTCCGGTTTGAAGTTTTTTAGTTTTGCCACTGTTGAAGCCAATGAATCCCCAATCACAAGGGAAACTGTGGTAGAAGATGTAGGGGCTAGATTCAGAGGATCAGCTTCTTTTCGAACATAGGCATTAATCACAACATCCGACAATTTCGCAGCTCGAGAACGAACATTTCCTAATATAGAGATGATGGGATTTCCCATTTTTTTGATGATTTGCATCATTTGAATGACTTCTTCGGACTCTCCACTCTTGGCAATCACCAAAACTAAATCATTCTTCTGTAATACACCTAAATCTCCATGGAGAGCTTCGCCAGGATGAAGAAAAAACGAAGGGGTTCCCAAAGAAGAAAAAGTTGCCGCAAGCTTTTGAGCAATCAAACCTGATTTCCCCATACCAGAACAAGCTAACTTTCCTTCACAAAAAAGTATCAATTCTACTGCTTGAATAATGGAATCTAAATCAATATTTTGAATATTGTTTTGTAATTCTTGAATCTGCTGAAAGTAGCTTCTCTGAAATTCTTCAATTATGATTTTTGTTTTTTGTGTTTTGTCTTGGGTAATAGACTGCATTTATCGTTTTCTCCGTTTTTTTAAATCATACCTTCCCATGAGTTCAGCTTTCTCAAGAATGATCGAAGAAATTTTTTGTTCTAATTCCTTTGCTGTAAGACCTGTGGGAAAATTTGTTTCTTGACTCAAAGCATAAATTTTAAAGAAATACCGATGTTCTTTATCAGGTGGGCAAGGACCTCCATAACCAATACGATTCCAACTATTTTTCCCTTGGGTGATTTTGTGTCCTTGTATTTCAACAACTCCTTTTTTTGAGACGTTTTGAGGTAATGAATCTATCAAAGGTGGAATATTGTAAACTACCCAATGCACCCATAAACCCACGGGTGCATCCGGATCATCCATAATGAGAGCTAAAGATTTTGTTTCTTTGGGAATTTGCTTCCATCCAATGGGAGGAGAAATATCTGCCCCATCACAAGTAAATTCTTCTGGTATAAGCTGACCATGAGAAAAAGAAGGACTATAAATTTCTAACGCCATGATTACCTCCACATTTTTAAATAAACAAAATTTTATACTCAAAACCGAGCAATAAAATTTAATAGAGTTTTAGGTTAGAAATGTAGGATTGATTTAAGCGAAGTTTACGAAGTTTGATCAAGATCGCTCCGGGCAGGATTCGAACCTGCGACCGCTGGATTCGAAGTCCACCACTCTATCCCCTGAGCTACCGGAGCTTTGGATTGATTTTTTTCTACAAATGAAGTCGTCAAATATTTTTTTAAAATACTGTCTAAAACGAAGTGAGTAAAATTCGAATGAAGTTTGTCACAGGAGCTTGTTCACGAGTATCTTCTAAATTTTCCCTCATTTCTCTTACTGTTATTTTTGCGTTAGAAATTAAAGTATTCGCATCATCATATAATTTGCTATCATTAATCAGTTGTCCTACGGTTCCTTTTCCTTGATTGATTTTATCTGTGATTTCGGCTATGTTTTGTAAGGTTCTTCTCACATTATGGCGATTTTCTGCGATCAATTCTGATAAGCCTGCAATGGGATCTCCTGCATTAATGCCTGATAGAATCACCGTTGCTTTCTTTTCTTGGATATCGTTTATGTTCATTTTGATAGCGCTTTTCCCAAGCCTCTCAATATCCAAAGAGTTATACCAAGTTACATTCAAACGTCTGTGATTTTTCAAATCTGATCCACCTGGGTCAATGGCTACAATCTTTCCTGATAGAATAGACTCATTTTTGAGAGAAATTTGATAGTTATCATAAAACACTACTTCTTTTTTTAGTTCTATCGCCACAGCAACGCGTTGACGAACCCTTTTAGGAGAAGTATCAGGAACAGGGATATCATTTTCATCCACAGAAACCAAATCCATATCTACTACTGTTCCAGCAGGAACTCCTAACACTGTGACTTTTGAGCCATTCTTGATTCCTTCTGCTTGATCAAAATAAACAACAATTTGCTTTCCACGTCGTGCAAAAGGTCCGCTATCAGAAACGATTGTGAAATACCCCACTAATGCCAACGAACCCGCAAATAAAATACCAACGATAAAATGTTGTACGAACTTCACAACTTAAAAATAATTCCTTTTTTTTGAGTTGTCAATAGGTTTTTTATGTGTTTGAAATACTTATTCTTGAGCTAATTTTAATCTTGCCTTTGGGATAGAGTCATTCATGATTTTTCTAATCATGGCTTTGTTGGATGTGATAGTGGGAGAAAACGAAGCTATGATATATTGATTTTCTTTTATGAAAAAAGGTTGAAAGGGCACTCCATCAAAATAACCAATAAGCTTTCTGTATATTAGGTCCTGCTGCGAGATTTCGTTCCATTCGTTTGAATTTTTGATTTCTACGATAACGTAATCATCTTCTTCGAAGATGTATTTCCACATTTCGAACTCATTAAAGGGAGCAAGCCAAAATATAACTTCGGGGGTTTGATTTTGGATCATTTTCCATTCTTCGTAATTGGTTTGTTTTTGATAAAAAACAAAAACTCTTGAAGAATCCAAATCAAGCTTGGGAAAATTTTTATACAAAGAACGTATCCCTTCGTATGAAATCTGATATTCAATGTTGGGGAATCTTTTTTGTATTCTCTCATAGATTTTTTGAGAAATCTGATTTTTAAATTCAAAAAGTTGCTTGTATTTTTCTAATAAATCGTTTGGAATTTGGTATTCATTCATCAAGAGCTCTATGGGAAACAAAAAAGAAGAAAGCTTCATCGCCATTTGCATTCGAAATGACTCTTGAATCCTTTCTTTTGGGAGCTCTTTATTTTTCAACTTCTCTAAAAAAAATTTATAAATCTTATCAACGTTTTGGTTTTGAGCTGTAAGAAGTAAAATATCCACTCCTGCGATAAAACTTCGATAAGACAAATCTTCTACAAGATAAGTACGCGAAACAGCCTTCATCTCCAAAGCATCGGTGATAACTATTCCTTGAAAATTCATTTTGTTTTTTAGTAGCTCCTGAATGATTTTCTTACTCAAACTTGAAGGCACATCATCTAATTTTGGATACAAGATATGGGCAATCATCACTCCTTTGGCTTTTGCTCGTATCCCTTTCAAAAAGGGTTTTAATTCCAATTTCCATAATTCTTCTTCGGATTTATCGATGATGGGTAAATCAAAGTGACTATCGATAGTAGTATCCCCATGTCCAGGAAAGTGTTTTAAAAAACCTATTGCATGGGTGTAATTGATTCCTTCAATGTAAGATACCACCATTTTTGAGACAGTTTCTTCATCACTTCCAAAAGAACGGGTATTAATGACAGGATTTAAAGGATTATTGTTAATATCAGCAACTGGTGCGTAGACCAATGGGATTCCTAAAGAAAACATTTCATAGCCTGTCAAGAATCCCATAAGCCAAGCGTATTCTGATTTGCCAGTTTGTCCAACCGCCATAGCCGATGGGAAATCCTTCACAAAACCTGTGATACGTTCTACTCTTCCTCCTTCTTGATCGATACCAAAAAACAATGGGATTTTACAATGCTCTAAAGACAGTTTTTGTAAATCATCAATTAAGATTTTGAGTTGCTCTTTTGACTCAATGTTGGACTTGAATAAAATAAATCCCCCTAAGCAATAATGTTGGATTTGTTTTGCCAATTCGGGATTAACTTTGGTTCCGGAGATCCCCGAATGAAGGATTTGCCCGATTTGGATTTCTATGGGAACTTTTTGTGTGATTTTGTTTGAAATTTGATCGAGAACTTCATTCCATTCATGCTCGTAAAAATGATCCCATAAAAACAAATCCCATTTTAGTTGAAATCCCACAGTAGAAGTAAGCAAAGTCCTGAAAAAAATAAAAACTAACGCAAAAACAAAAACAATTCTCAGCATTTTTTTTGAGAGTTGTTGTTTTGAAAAGAAAGACTTTTTTATTTGATATCTACTTCAAGTGGATTTTCTTCGGGCTGAGATTTTTTTTCAGGAAGTGCTGAAATAACTTGCTCTGTGGGAAGTTCTTTTGGCGGTTCTTCATCTTGTCTTTGATCGAAATTCAAAAACGTCAAAATCAACTTGTAAAAAAACCACAAAATTACCAACCCCCAAAATGTTGTAATCACTTTTTGGAAAACTTCAAAATCACCATTATAAAAATAATTTTGCTTCAAAAACTGGTACAACACATAAACATCAGAATTTTGAGAATCACTTCGAAAATCCAACAAATCATAAAAACTATAAAATAACAAAAAGCTTTGCAAAAAAACAAAAAGCCCAAAAGCCAAATTCTGACTGAATAAAAAAGCCACCCCCAGTATCAAACTACCTCCCCAAAGTATCCAAAACCCCAAACTTCCAAAGGGAATAAAAATAAACGATAACAAAAAAATCAAACCGCTAAACAAAATATAATACATTTTCCAATGTTCTTCTTTGATGCAAGCACGCAAAAACCACATAGAAGAAATAGCAGTTCCCAAATATCCAGCTGAGGCAATAAAAAACACTTGCAATAAAGATAAATCACCGTAGATTTTCGTATTCCCAGACTCATTTGGATAGACATGCATTTGGATTGAATCTACTTGAAACATCAATGCCACAAGACTATGAAAGATTTCATGAACACCTACAGCAAAAAGCTTAAAGGGGCGTAAAAAAGAACTTTCCCAAAATACCAACGCAAAAAAGAACGTTGCAAAGACTATCACAAAAGGACTCATTGAATTTAATATCGAATGTATAGTGAAAGATTTCAAGACATTTACTTTCAAGAAAATGGCATCGAAGAATCAGAATACGTATTTATCGATGGAAACAACCTAAAAGAACGATTCTCTCAACAACAGGATCTTTCTCTTTGTGAATTGGGTTTTGGCACTGGTTTGAACTTTTTACTTACATCAAAGCTATTTTTAGAAACAAACAAACAAGGGATGTTGTTTTACTATTCCATAGAAAAATATCCGTTGAGCGTGAGTCAAATCCAAAAGGCATTATCGATTTTTCCTCGAATTCAAAATGAACTCCAAAGGCTTGTGGATTTACTCAAAGAAATCTATTATCCAACCGTTGAGTTTCAAACTTTTTATTTTCATCCCCGTATTCGGTTGACGTTGATGTTAGGGGATGTCATGGAAATGCTTTCTTCTTTTTCTTCAGAAACCTTTGATGCGTGGTATTTGGATGGATTTTCTCCGAAGAAAAATCCTGAGATGTGGCAGGAAGGAATCTACTACAAAATGGCAAAGCACTCCCATCATGGAAGTACCTTTGCTACTTTTTCGTGTGCAAGAGTCGTCAAAGTGGGACTCCAAAAAGCCGGCTTCATCTACAAAAAAAGAAAAGGATTTCACCACAAAAGAGAAATGCTCTATGGTTATTACGAAAACCCCAGCAAACCCAAAAAAATAGTGCCTCCAAAAACCATTGCCATTATCGGAGCTGGAATTTCTGGAATAAGTAGTTCCCTTTTTTTACTTAAAAGAAATCACAAAGTGATTGTGTTTGATAAGTTTTCGGATGTTCTATCAGGATCATCTTTTATCCCAGCAGCATCCATCATGCCCTACATCAGTAAACAAAAAAATCCATTGAGTAGTTTTTCGATAAAGGGTTTTAATTTTCTTCT
Organism: Leptospiraceae bacterium; assembly: GCA_025059995.1. Taxonomy (NCBI): domain Bacteria; kingdom Pseudomonadati; phylum Spirochaetota; class Leptospiria; order Leptospirales; family Leptospiraceae; species Leptospiraceae bacterium. The sequence goes on along the minus strand of JANXCF010000005.1, from coordinate 121,314 downwards.
GTCATTTTTAAAAAGTCATCTCTCGGATGATTTATATAAAAAAATTTATAAAAAAACTTTACTATATAAAAAACAAAACAAAAATGCTATTATTCCTGATTTTTTGAAGGACTACCAAATTTCAAAAACGAGTATTCGGAAGTTTCAGACATTCTTTCTTGATCGCAAGGGGGGAGTTTTATTAATAAATTATCTAAAAGAAGCACTGAAATCAATTTTGTTTTCAGATAGAAACTTCGTTTTTCATCCCAACACAGAAATCCAAGAAATCCATTGGGACAAACAGTGGTTTTTGTTGGATCAGAGAAACCACGTTTATTCAGAAATTGACGCTGTTATCTTTTGTAATTCTTATGAACTTTCTCGATTTTCTGTTTTAAAGCCGATTGAGCATTCTAAAGTTCGAGGACAAATTGTTTTGATTTCGAAAAAGTATTTATCATCACAAATTAAAAGAAATTGTATTTTTGATGTTTCATTGTTTCCATTGGAAAATCAAATCCAGATTGGCTCTTCTTTTGAACCCTATCTCGACGATTCCCAAAGAAGAATTGAGTCTGATAAATATATATTAAAAAAATTTTACAAAGATTTTAAAGAAATATTTTCTGAAGTTGCCGAGTCAGATCCTGATTGGGACTTTAAAGTTCCCACAGAAGCTATCATTGGTTTTCGTTGTCAATCAAAGGACTACCTTCCTGTTGTAGGGAATCTTCCCGACTGGAATAAGTATGCGGAAATTTTACGTTCTGTTTCTACTTCTGAAGCTCCACCATATGAAAGTTTAGAAATTCCCAATCATGAGGATTTATTTGTTCATGCTTGTCATGGAACAAGAGGTTATACAACTTCTTTTTTGAGTGGTGAGTTTTTAGCTTCATTGATAAGCCATCAACCTTTACCGATTGAAAAGTATTTGATACAAAATTTATCTCCTGCAAGATTTGTTTATCGAAAATGGAAATCATCTCAAAACCGTAAAAAATTTTTCTTAGATTGATTTAAAACTTGTCAAAAATCTAAATTGCATTTTAACTTAAAGAAGATAAAAAATCTAAAGGATTATATATGATCAAAAAAAACCATGTGGAAATTTATTATCAAATCCAAGAAAAGAAAAATCACTTCCCCATAAAAGACGAAAAAGGTCTTTCTGATTATCAGAAGTTACCTGACAAAACAGGAATACGCATTCCAGAAGTAGGGATTACGAGATTTCGAATTCCTATTTTATTCCCTCATAGAGACTTCGATAGAGAATACTTCATGAGTCATGACGTTATAGCTTCCATGAAAGTCAATCTACGAGAAGGAAAAACAGGAATCAACATGAGTCGCCTCGTGAGTATCCTACAAAAAGAAACTATGGATACTCCCTTCAGTCATGACTTACTGAAAAGAGTCCTAAAAAAATTCCAAAACGAAATGAGAGATGATATTTACGAACTCCCTTTTGAATATGCTTCGTTGGTTTTGGATTTTTCTTATCCTATGAAGCAAAAATCCCTCAAAAGCAACCAATGGGGCTGGCAATACTATCAAACCCAAATCGAATCCAAAGTAATTTATGATAAATGGGAGTTATTTTATACAATCCATTATGAATATTCTTCCACCTGTCCATGTAGTTTAACATTGGCACATCAATATGAATATGAATACGCACAAGGACTTACTAACGAAGGGATTGGAATAGCCACAGCTCATGCCCAACGTTCCCTTGCAAAGGTCACCGTCAAAATATACCCAGAAGAAGAATTCTTTATCCCAGAATTAGTTAGAATTCTACGAGAAGCTATCCCCACAGAAACCCAAAGCATGGTGAAACGGATTGATGAACAAGCCTTCGCCATTCTGAATGGAGAAAACCCCATGTTCGTCGAGCACGTAGCCAGAAGACTCCACACTATTTTAGATACAGACGTAAGAATCTTAGATTGGAAAGCAGAAGTAGAACATTTTGAATCCCTTCATAGCCACAACGCTTACGCCAGAATCTACAAAGGAATAGAGGGAGGATTTAAGTAAACGATCGCTTATTTACTCTATGATTAATGTGCATGACGATGGGCAATTTCTTCTAGAGTCGCTTCTCTTATATTTAGTATACGTATTTCGAAGTTCAAATTTTTCCCAGCTAAAGGGTGGTTTCCGTCAACAATCACAGTTTCCTCTCTGATTTCTTTTACTGTTAGAATATACGTTCCTTCTTCCGTCTGAGCTGAAAATTGCATTCCGATTTCTAGATCCTCAGGATCCTCGAAGATTTCTTTTGGAACTTCTTGGATTAGGCTTTCATCGATATAACCATAGCCATCTTCGGGTGGAATAGATACTTTGATGAAATCACCTTTTTCTTTACCCTCCAAGGCTTTTTCAATTCCAGGAATTAGGTTCCCATTCCCATGAAGATATTTTAAAGGAGATCTTCCCTGAGTAGAATCCAAAATATTTCCAAAATCATCTTTCAATACGTAATCAATTGTGACAACTGTATTTTTTCTAACTTTCATGACTTCTCCTTCATTTTATAAAGATTATGGCAATTAATAAAAAATCAGAGAAAGGTCAATCGATATTTGAAATCTTCACTACAAAATAAAGAAAAAAAATTTATCATTTTGTATTTTTGAGCTTGGAATAAATATCTATCAAACATTGCTCTAAAAAAGACTCGATATACTTTTCTTTTGATAACTGGGAATCGAAATGGTCCCAAAACTCAGGTTCAACAGACTTTTGGATGATATGAATCAAAGATTCTTTCAAAACAGGTCTTTCTTTTTGCAAATATGTGAATAATCCCACTTGCTTGATGTGCTTGATGATTTCTATAAGTTCGTTTCTTGTAAGTTCTATCCGATGAGAATACAAAAACCAATGAATATGATCTCCATAGATTTTCGATTTGCTTTGGGAGAGTTTCATATATCATCCAATTGTCGTAGTTTGTTTTGGAGTTCCTTCCATTTATCTGTTAATTCTTTCAGTTTTTGATCAATTTTTTCCATTTTTTGATAATTTTCGGGTGTGTGCAAATTGTATTTATGAATGAATTCCCAAAGTTCTTTTCTTTTTTCTTCTAAGTCTTTGAGTGCCAACTCCATTTCGTGTAGTTCTTCTTTTAGTTTTTTTATTTCCTTTTTTCGCTCTCGATAACTTTTATCGAAAAACAATAGTAATCCTTTTTTATGATCAAGAATATTACTTTTATCCCTTATTTTGTAAGGGCTTACTCCATTTTTTTTAGGTGGAGAATTGAGTTTCATCAAATTATAATCCCTAATGGATTTTTGATACAAAAACTTACTATCATGATCTAATTTATTTCGCAACTCCTCAATGTAATCATCAAATTCTTTTTCCACAAATTGAAACTTCAAGTCATGAAGGGTGAGGATTTTCGTAGCAATCGTTTTTGCAAAGGTTCGATTATAGGTCGAAAAAATAATACTTCCTTTGTAATGTTTTAGCAAAATTGAAACTTTGGCAGCTTGCTCGATGTTTAAACCTCTGTCTATATCGTCTAAAACCAAAAGTGGATGCATTTTCAAGATGAGCCCGACAATATAAATTAAAATTTTTTTCTCTTTGGGGAGCTCTTTTCCTAATTTCCTCCAGTCCTCACCCGTGATGGATAAAAAGCGAAATAATCCTATTTTTTCGGGATCGAAATCCTTATTCTCCGGATAAAAATGCGAACGAAAACTTTCTATCACAGGGACTTCATTTCGAAATATTAATATTGATCGACGGTTATAATATCCCTTCTCTAACTTATTGATACCTAAAATTCTTCCCATCTCATTTTCTGGATTCGTCAACAAATCAAAAAAAAGAGACTTTCCGGATTTTCTTGAACCAGTGATAAAAAATTTCCCTCGATACTTTAAATTTATACTCCAAGCCAAGTCTTGATTTTTTAGTAAATCTAGATTTTGTTCAATCTCAAAAATTTTATCTTTATAAAAAGACTCTAATTCCTCGATGACTCGATAATAGGATAAAATTTTTTTTTTGATCTTGTATGGGTATATGATAGTTCTATTCAAGAAAATATTTTTGATTCGTTCCAAGATACCAATTTTGTAATCGATTTCTTTAAAATACTTTGTTGGAAGGAAATGATCATTTTTTTTGTGATATATCGCTTTTTGATTCCCAATTTCTATAAAAGAAGAACACGTTCTATATAAGAATTCTCTATCATCTGAAAAAATCATATATCCGTGAGAATTCGAACGGAAGTGATTTAGCTTATTCTCAAGAAGTATTTGAGCTTCGAAATCCAAAAATCTCGTCGGTTGATAGAAAATGATAAAATTTGGGTTCTCGCAAAAAACCTGAGCCAAACGTAAACGAATCCTTTCAGAAGGTCTCAGCTCTTTGATGGGTGTTGATAACGTTTTATCTTCAAAAAAAAATGTATAAGCATTGTAATAACAAAACCATGGTTCTTTTTGTGTTGATTTGATTAAATAATTAATTGCGATATCTTCTTTTTGTAAAAGATCATAGTAAACCAAAAACCGAACCCGATAAGATGTATTGACGGAAAAATTCTCTTTTGGCAAAGGGATTTTATTACGAAGGATGTTAAAAAAAGAAATTAAAGCTTCTCGGTCGTTGCCAAATACCCCTATAGCATCGTTTAATTTGATCTCAAGGTTTAAATCTTTGAGGAGCTCTCTTTCTTTGTTGCGGTAAGAAAAATTCTGGAACTTAAAAAGAGAGGACATAACTTCTTTTTTTTGTTAAAATATAAAAAACTTGCTTTCTTTTAAACGTCAAATCAAAAAATCACGGCTTTTTCAGCATCATGGCTAACATATCCCCTTGATAGAGTTTTTTCGCTAAGTAATCGAATATTCTTTTTTTTACTCTGTAGCTCCATATTGAGTCGTTCTTTGCAGTCAATCCTGAACCATAAGTGATTTTACTCATAAACTGAAAACCTATTGATCGAAGTAAAGGTATTAGCGTTTTTTCATGGAAAAAAAACAAATGCTCGGGAACGTTCATAAAACGCCAACGGTCCCTCGAGAACTTTGCAATCAAGCCCCATCGACAGGTGGAAAATATCATAATCCCACTACTTTCTAATAACGAATAAATCTTACGAAATGCCAACAAAGGATCACGAAAATGCTCAATGGTAGCCCACAATACAATACAATGATATTTTTCATCCAAATCAGGTTCCCACAAAAGAAAATCCTTATGAATAACGTCAAGATGATAGATTGAACTTGCTAATTCCACCATAGGTTTTGAAATTTCAATCCCCTTAACGGACCAATTTCGATTTTTCATGTAGTAAAGAAAATGCCCACTTGCAGAGCCAATTTCCAAAAGCCTAGGTGTTGCAAAGTTCTGAAAAATCCGTTTTTCTTCCTTGAAAAAACCTAAATCTAGAAGGTTTAACCACCAAACCCGAACAAGTTTATCATACATTTCCTTCGATGGATAATGATTATAGCCTCTGTCGGTTCTTTGAAAAAAGTATTCTTCGCCATACAAACTTTCGGTTTCATGAGGTTGTGGATAGACTTGCACCACTTTGCATTTTTTACATTGTATGATTTGATAAATTTTTTGATCTTTTCCTTTTTTGTGAAAAAGCTTTCGCACATCATTACTTTTACATATATGACACCTCATAGGATATTCTCATTGTCATAAGATTAGTCCTAAATTTATTGAAATTCAGTGGATAGAAAAGAGTTTTTCAAAAACGGATTCAAAGAATTAGTTAAAGAATTTTATCAAACACCTATAGGAAGTTTTATTGATTCTCAACTTCAATCAATCGTCAATGCCCTCGAACCTTTAGCTTTCTACACAATTCAGGAACAAGACCAAGAAAAACAAAAAGAAAAAAAGAAAACATTGTTCATACGACCTCCCGGAGCTGTATCTGATCCAAAGACCTTTCTTTCCTTGTGCACAAGCTGTGGAGATTGTATTATTTCCTGTAAAAACTACGCCATATTCCGTATTCCAGAGATTGAAGGTCCTGTGATGAATCCGAATTACAAAGCATGCCTTTTATGCGAGGATTATCCTTGTATTTCTGCATGTGATACAAAAGCTCTCAGACCCTTAGAAGAAGGAGCACTTCCCTATTTTGGCTTTGCCAAAGTGAAAGAAGAAAAATGCCTGAATTTCCCATTGAAAAACACAAAAAAGAGAAAACTGAATTGTAATTTGTGTTATGAACATTGTCCTATTGAAGATGCGATATCGTTAAAAAATAAAGTTCCTGAAATTCAGTCAAGCTGTGTGGGTTGTGGAATTTGCAAGAGTAAATGTCCTACGAATGCTTTTGAAATTGTTTTGGAATGATTAGCCTTCGTATTTTTTTCTCAATAATTGAAATTGATTGATTTTGAGTTGCGCAATACGCTTTAGTTCTCGTATCTCTTGTAAGTGATTTCTTAATTCTTTGTCGAATAAACTTCGTTCTTCCATTTTTCGCAAAGAATCTCTTAAAAAAATTAAATCCTCTTCTCGAGCTATTCGTTTTTGTAGAAGTAACTTCTTCAAAATATCAAATTCTAATTTCCTCAAATGGACCCGTATCAAAAAGTTAACCCCGAATTTTTGGACAGCCAATCCCCAATTCCCTGATAAATTCATTCTGGATAATTCTTGGTATTCTTCGGTATCGACTGCTCTTCTTTTGGGAGTTTCAACTGAAATGGTAGTTTCTTCTCTTTGGATTTTCTTTTCTTGGAACTCATCTTCTTCTTTAGGTAGATATTGTTTTAACTTTACAAAACGATAAGTATCCTGGTATTCCTCCGGTTTTTCTTTGATAATACGAATAAACTGATCCAACATGATGCAAACATTGAGAACCTTCCCTAAGTTAGAGTTATTATATTGTTTGATGTAGGGTATCATTTCTCGAATGATCGTATCTGCTGAGGCTTTTTTTTGTTTTTCCATTTCGTAGAGGATTTCTAATTTCTTGTTGAACTCTCTCAGTAAAGACTCTATGATTTCTAATTCACTTACCACATATCCGTAAATTCCGGGAATACGTAAAATAGGGTCAGGCTCAACGATATGTAATATAAAAATAAAATTGGTTTCACTCAAGATTTTCAAAAAGTACAAGGTCTGATCTTCTGAATCGGTGAGATCCATAAAATATCTTCTATATATAATGTCCGATGTTGGTATGGGTTCTTCGTAAATTTGTTTATTGATATCTCGGATTCTATCGCGAATTTGAATTAGCGTCGAAAACAAATCCCGGCTTGGCATATGAGTTATTTAAGCTTATTTGATTTTCTGAATATCTCTGTGATTAGTTTTAAATCTTCTGGCGTATCAACTCCTGGCAATGAGTCATCAGTAATATAAACTCCAATGTTGTAATCATTCTCTAAAACTCGTAGTTGCTCTAAAGATTCCACTTCTTCAAAGACAGAACGAGGAAGTGTCGTAAAATGAAGTAAAAAATCCCTATCATAAGCATAAATCCCCAAGTGTAAATAAACAGTATGGTGAAGGTTATTTCTTGGAAAAGGGATCAACGACCTCGAAAAATACAGAGCTCTTCGTTTTTTTGTGATTACTGCCTTCACACGATTGGGTTGCAGTGGGTCTTCGTTTTCTTTGAAGGGTCGAACGGCAGTTGCAACTTCCCATTCTGGGTGTTGAAGTTTTTCTAAAATAACCCCATCAATCAGACTTGGTTCAATCCCCGGTTCATCACCTTGAACATTGACAACAATTTCATACTCAGGAAATAGATTCGCAACCTCTGCTACTCGATCTGTCCCACTTTTATGTTCTTCACTAGTGATGATACATTCCGCACCAAAACCTTTTACTACTTCTCTGACTCGTTCATCTTCTGTTGCAATGATAATTTGATCCACCATCTTTGCTGACCTTACAGCTTCGTATACATACTGAATCATGGGAAGACTTCCAATCTTCTGAATGACCTTGCCGGGAAATCTCGTAGAAGCGTATCGAGCAGGTATTACTGCTAAGACCTTTTTTTGTTTTTCCATAAATCACTCCTCAAATCTGAATGTGTTTTAACACCTTGATAGCATCTCGTAAGGCTTTAGGTTGATGTGTGCGAATCCAATCAATATTTTTCGATAAAAGAGCGATTTCACAAGCCAAAGTCGCATAATCTCGATCTTTGGGATTTTCAATTCCTGCTGCAACTCCCAAAAAAGACTTTCGAGAAACAGAAACATAAATGGCTTTTTTATAACGTTTTTTGAGTTCAGGAAGTAGATTGATCATACGAAATGAATGTAAATAATCTTTCCCTAAAAAAAACCCCATACCTGGATCCAACAAAATCCGATCTTCGGAAATTCCATGAGAAAGAAACTGTTCTATTTTTTTATCAAAAAATTGTATCATTTGTTGCCACAACTTATCAAATTCTATCTCATAAGTTGGATCAGCTTTACCAGGATTGTTTGAAACTTGATGCATCACTATGCATTTTGTTTCTGTATCTTTTAGTAAAGAAAAGATTTCGGGATGAGAAAACCCTGTAATATCATTAATAAAATCAACATGATATTCTAAACAAAATCTTTGGGTTTCAAATCGCCAAGTATCTACCGAAATGGGAATTTGATTTTTCTTTGCTATTTCCAAGATGGGTTGGAGTCTTCTGATTTCTTCTTCGATGGGAACGTCTTTTCCTTTGGGATTGCTAGACACTGCTCCGACATCCACGACATCTGCACCTTGTTGAAGTAAATCCCACATCTTTTCTTCCGCCTTTTCTAAAGAAAGATACTCCCCTCCATCAGAAAAAGAATCTTCAGTGATGTTTAATATCCCTGCAATTTTTATGTTCCAATTCCACATGAGGATTTTTTATAAACTGAGGATATTGGTGTTAGTTTCAATCAATTTTTGCCATTTTTCATCTTTTGAGATCAGTTCTTGATAAAGAGGAAGTTCTTTTAGAATTATCTTATAATCTGAGTTTGACGAAATCACCTTTTGAAGTAATTCATAACCCTCATTGTAGGATCTTGCTTCTAAAAAAGATAATGCTTTGAGGAATAAAAATAAATTTTTCTCATTGAATGAATTCAGCTGATTTTCAATTGGAATAAGAATCTCATAAGCTTTTGTATAGTTTTCAATTTTTGTAAATCCCAATGCCAAAATCAGTTCTTTATGGAATTGAGATTTAAAAAATTCTTTTTCCAAAAAAGTCAAAGGTTGGGTCAAATAAAAATTGTATTCATTCCAAAAAACAGAACCCACTTCATTCTTAAAAATTCCTTCGAAGTTGGAGTTGTTCAAAAAGTTCAAAAGAACTTGTAGCCGATTTCTATCATTTCGAAATTCCATGATCAAAACAAGATAAAATTGATTTATATATCTTGACCAACGAGGAAGATTAGGATATTGATAAAAATCATTTATAAATAAGTTATATAAATTTTCATAATCTTTATTATAAAATGCTTCCATCATTCGATAGAGGTAAACTTTCTCATCCCTCTCATCAAAAGAAACATACGTAAATACTCTTTCTTTGATTAACTTTAACATGGCTTGTAGAACCTCATAATTTCTTTCTTTTTGAAAGTGAAAGTTAAGTTTATCGATATGATTTAAAATTTCTTCTACTTTTGAGAAATTTTCTAATCCCATGAAAACAGACGCACGTATCAAAAGTAGATTATAGTAATTACGAGATTTTTTGTTTTCGATGTTTATTTGGGATTTGTTTAAATATTCTATGCTTTTTTCTAAATCCCCTTTTTGATAATGATACATTCCTACTTGGTAGTTGGCATACCAATTTTCTGGATAATAGCGAATTACTTTTACAAAAACTCTGTGTGATTCTTCTATATCGTTAGCTTCTTTGAACAAATTCCCTGCTTTCATCAAAAACTCTATTTTTGGATTAAGATCATATAAACTTTCGTAAAGGTAAGCTGCTTTTCGAAATTCATTTTGTTCTTCCCATTCCTTTGCTTGATTTAATTTTTCTTGGATTTCGTTGGAGTTTTTATCTTTCTTTTGTTCTGCTATGTTTACGTATTTTTCAACTTCTTTGTTGTATTTGAAACTCAAAAAAGATTTTCCAACTTGATAAATGTTGTTCCAATCTTGGAGGAATTTATAATAATTAAAAGCCTTCCAGTAAGCTTGTTCTTTTAGGTCTGGTGAGCATGAGGTTTTCGTTGCTTGAACAAAATACTCAACGGCTTTTTGTTTTTGATTGAGCTTTTCGTAGGTAATCCCTAAGTAGTAATACCCCTCACAACGTTGAGGATTTTTTTGTATTTCTTTTTGAAAATGTTTGATGGCTTCATTGTAGTTCTGGGTGGCTATGGCTTTTTTTCCATAGATGATGTTTTCTGATTGCGTGTAAAGAGGAAAGATTACAATCAAATGGACGAAAATTTGAAACAAAATCTTCATAAAATTCTCGCCAAAAAGAATTGACGTAAAACATCGAATTTTGATTTCATTCCCTTGTGTCAATCACATTGATTGAAGTTAGCAAACTCAAAAAACAATACGAAAACAAAGTTGTTTTAAATTCTATCAACTTCACAATCCAAAAAAATGAAGTATTAGGAATTTTAGGACTCAATGGTGCTGGGAAAACAACCCTTTTAAAAATCTTGGCAGGCATACTTCCCCCTACTGAAGGAGAAATCTATCTCAATGGCAAATTGGTTTATTCTTCTTTTGACTCACAAAATAATTATGACTTTCTCAATTACAAAAATATCATCAAGATTGGATACCTTCCCGAGTTCGTGACATTATATCCAGAGCTCACAGTCAAAGATTTTTTGTATTTCATCATGACCATAAAAAATATCCCCAAAGATAAACAAAAAGAAGAGTATGAATACATCATTCGAAAAGCCCACTTAGAAGGTTATCAATCCGTTTTCATAAAACATTTATCACAAGGGTATCAAAAACGAACTGGGATTGCCCAAACCATAGCAGGGAATCCTGACTTCATCATTTTAGACGAACCCATAACGGGATTGGATCCAAAGCAAATCATTGAGATCCGAAACCTCATCCGAGAGCTGGTCAAAGAACATACAATCATTTTATCCAGTCATATTTTATCCGAAGTAGCACAAACCTGTGATCGGGTCTATATCCTACACAAAAACACTTTCGTGAAAGAAGTCACGAAAGAAGAAATGCCAAACATAGAAAAAATCTTTATGGAGGCTACCAATGCTTGATCGTTTCCAAGCCATCCTCAAAAAAGAATTATTAGTTTTACCCCTTTCTACCATTCCTTTGGTTTCGATTGGGATTTTGAGTTTTTCCGTTGGACTCATTTCCATCATGCTTCTTCTATCGCGGGGACTTACTTATGATAGTGCTTCCTATGTGCTAATTCATTTTTTTTATATTCTCAGCTTATTTACAGGTATGTTCTTAGCCGTGCCCTCTATCATTTATGAAAAGCGCTACAAAATGTTAGATTTCCTGTTTATTTATCCTGTTACTGAAACAGAATTTATCACAGCCAAGATTGTTTTTTATACCCTACTGAATTGGATTGTGATTAGTATCTTGTTTTTTGTTTATGCCTTCTTTTTTCTTCGAACTCCTTTGTATGTGATTTTCCCCACAATTTTGGGATTTTTGTTTTTGTCGTATTATGCCTCTTCGATCGGAGTTTTTGCTTCTACTCTTGTCAACAGCATTACTGGTTCTTTGATTTTAGCAGGATTTATTTTACTTTTGATTGATATTGGGGGATTTTTATCAGGTTTGTTTCCTTCTCCCGCTAAAGAAATCTTTTCGTATTTTCATGCCATTGTTCAGTTTCTTCCTTTAACAAAGGGAATCATCACCCTTAAGGGTTTATTTTTCTTTTTTAGTATCGGCTTGTTCTTTCACTATCTGAGTATTTTGATTTTACAATTCTATAAAACCAAAGGAGTCAAAGATTCCTAAATTTTCCAAAAGGAGCAAACCATGAAAAAATATACAATCGGACTTTTAGGCGCTTTTATCCATTTGATTGGAATTATTTTTTTGAGTTCTGTTTTGTATTTGCTTCCCCAAAACCCTTGGGGTTATTTGGTTTTGGCAATAGCAATGATTTTTCTGGGGTATGATTGGTGGCAAATCCTAACGGAAAAACAAAACCTAACCGAAAAGATTTCTTGGAAATGGTTAGCTATTTTTGATGTCGTAGTATTACTTCTATTTTTGATTATCTGGTTCATTGAAGTTCCAGCACTAAAAGGTGAAGACAAAACCTTCTGGAATAATCTAAAAAACTTTTTTATCTTTTTGTTTTTGCTGGGTTTGTTTATCAATTTTGTTTATCGAAACTACATTGGCTTTTATCTTTATAACTTGATTTATCAAAAAGCGAATATCCAAATCCAATTTCGTAAATCCTTGAACCAAGTGGTTTTTTTGATTGTGATTTTGGTTTTAATCAACATTCTTTTGGTGAAGTGGGAAATTACGTGGGATATTACCCCGGGGTATTATTCAATAAGTAGCAAATCCAAAGAAATTATCCGAAACATAAAAGGACAAAACATCAAAATCTTTGTATTTCTTCCTGACCAGCAAATGGTCGTTTCGAAAAGGGATACCACAACAGCAGAACTATTTAATTTTTCAGAAGAACTCCGAATTTTGTTTCAAGAAATTCCCAAAATCAACCCCGAAATCCAAGTTGAAATTTACAACGCAGATTTGATAGAAAGCAACCACCAAGTTTTTGGAAATGTATCCAATGGAACCATCATGATTCGCAACTACAAAAGCGAATTAACTACCCTTCCTTATTTAGAAAGAAGGTTTTATGTTTTTACTGAGTCTGACATGGAAAACTTAGAACAAAACTTGATTCGGTCTCTACTTCAAGTAGCAAGTGAACCCATCAAGGTTTACTTCTCAACGGCTCTGGGAGAACGTTTTACAAGTCCTCATAAAAAACCCTTTCAGATTGACCTTTTTGTGGATGTGCTCAAAGTCTATAACTTTGAAATTTATGAATGGAATGAAAACTCAGGCTTTCCAAGAAGTATACCTGAAAATGCCCAAATCTTAGTTTTTGCTGGAGCTCAATTTCCCTTTCCAGAAGAACTAAAAACAACGTTAATAGATTACATTTCCAACAAAAAGGGGAAAGTTCTTATCTTAGCTGACTCATCAGGTAAAGAAAATTATGATTGGTTGTTCCAAGCTTTTTCAAACTTTTATCGCTATGAAAAAGTTCCCTTACATCAATTAGAAGGAAATCCTCAACTTCTCTATACGGATCAAATAAGCATCATAGACCTTACCCAAAATATCAAAACTTTCGATAAACCCAAGTTTTTGCTTCATGGTGGAGGATACCTCAAAAAACGAATCACCGAAGAATCATCACAACATAAAGACTATATTACAAAAGAATTCCTATTCACCACTTACACAACTTGGGTAGACGTAAATCGAAATGGTAAAAAAGACAACCTCCAAGAAGAAGAAAACAATCGATTCCCATTAGGAGTCTTGATTTACAAAGAAGACTCAAAAATTGTTTTCTACTCTGATGTAGAATGGATTACCAATCGATATTTGTCGCAGAATATCTATAATTTAAATCTCCAATTGATGACTGATACGTTGTTTTATTTGGGGAATCGAATGGAAGTGCCCGGTATCTTAGAAGAAAGGCGCGAAAAACAAAGTATTTTACTTGAAGACACCACTAAAACCCAAATCTTAGTGTTTGGGATAATCATCATTCCGTTGTCGATGATGGGCTCTGTTGGATTCCTAATTTTTCTTTACAACAAAAGACACAGACCTATCGAAAACCTATGAGTAGAAATAATGATAATGACAACCAACTTATAATCATGACGCTTACTGCTACAACGATAATTTTGATGGCAGTAGTATTGAACATGAATTCTAAGAAAAACTGTGATTCTCAAAAAACATCTTATTTGGTTTTAACGAAAACTCCCTTCGAAGTTCGTATTCGAAAACAAAGAAAAGAATATTACTTGGATATAAAAAAAGATCAAATCCAAAGGTCCTATGTTGCATCTTCTTATATTGTGAATTTTTTTCAAAAAGTTGTTCCTCTGTGTTCGGATATAATTTATGATATTTCGAAAGAATACTTTACTGAATCTTTTTGTTTTGAAGCCGATGATTATTCCATTTGCAGAGGAAAAACCCTACAAAAAGGATATCCTGTTGCCATAAAAAAGAACAATGAATTTTCATCAAGAATGTTCATTCTCGATACTTACCCTTGGTCCCGCATCGAAGAGGCTTTGAAAGAAGACAACGAAAAAAAAATCCAAGAAATTGAAAGCTGGATTGATACCAAAATCTTTTTCTTACCCGAAAAATCCTATGTAAAAAGAATCAAAATCATTGATCAGGATCAAAAGCAGTTTTTTTTAATTCGGGGTCCCAAAAATGAGTGGATTCTTCAAAATCGTAATGTTTCTTCTTCGACAGCCGTTAGTTTTGTCAATAGTGTGATTACTTTAAGACAATTAGTGGATTTAAATCAACTTCAAGACATACAAATACCTGATAAGCCATACTGGACGATCGAATTTGATTTAGGGTTTGATGAATGGAAATTTTCTCTTTTTGTTCGAAGTAAGTTTCAAGCAGAATTATACGTAGATGAAGAAAAACAAGTTTATGTCATTAAGTTTGATGGTCAAGTATACCCCATTTCGAAAGACTATTTTGATGCCATGAAAAGTAACTTTGAACTTCTACTGAAAGAATTCGAATCACCCAAAGAACAAAAAGAGTGAAGTTTCATTTCTCTTTCTTTTTGATTTTTGTTTTTTTCATTCAGTGCCAAACGTATCACAAAGAATTGAAGGTTTATCCCGAGGATTTACGTTCCATCTACATCGAAAATTTTTCGAATTTTACCTTTGAGCCCTACGTTCATCAAGAATTTTACGATATTCTTCTTCAGAAGCTCCATAGGAGAAATACCCTCAAAGTAGTCAAAAACTATAACGAAGCAAGCTACTTTTTGAAAGGAATGGTCACACTATTTCGAAGAGAGGTGCTCTTATATCGAGATGATTTTACTCCTTCTTATTACAAAATTGATGTGGTGGTAGAAATCAGAATTTCCAATCGGCAATCCCAAATCCAACAATATGAAATTTACGAAACTTTACGATATTCTACTTATGATCCCATGAGGGATAATGACTTTTTAACAAGGAATCGTATTTATGAAAGGTTGAGTCATAAAATCCTACAAACCACCGAACAAGTAATCCTTTCAGACCTCAAAGGGAAAATCCCATAAAAACATGAAAAACACGAAAAAATATGAAAAGCACAAAAATTCTATTCAAACTTCCTAAGGCTGATGATTTTCATTTACATCTTCGCGATGGAATTTATTTAAAACACACAGTTCCCTATACAGCAAAATCCTATGCGAGAGCTGTCATCATGCCAAACATAAAACCACCGGTAACATCTATTGTCTTAGCAAAGAATTATCGTGAACGGATTATACAAAACGTCCCCTCAGACACAACGTTCGAACCCTTGATGACGTTATACTTAAATCCTCAAGTGAAACTCCAGGAAATCCAAGAAATCCCTCATCACCCAGAGATTATAGGGATCAAACTTTATCCATCAGGAGCTACCACCCATTCCGAAGAAGGAGTCGAAACCATAGAGGATTTTTATCCTTATTTTGAGTTCATGGAAAAGTATCATGTTCCTTTGATGATCCATGCAGAAGTAGTTGATCCCGATGTTGACATATTTGACCGAGAGAAGGTTTTCATCGACCGACATTTGATAAAAATTCGAGAGAGCTTCCCAGAACTAAAAATCACCTTTGAGCACGTCTCAACAAGAGAAGCCGTGGATTTTGTTAACGCATATCGCAACACAGCAGCCACCATCACCCCACAACATTTACTCCTTACAAGAAATGAACTTTTGGTTGGTGGGATTCGTCCTCATCATTATTGTTTACCTGTTGTGAAAACCAAAGAGGACCAAAAAGCAATCTTAGAACAAATCGTAAAACAAAATCCAAAGTTTTTTGCTGGCACAGATAGCGCTCCTCACCCAAAGCAAAAGAAAGAAAGCCATCGAGGACCAGCAGGAATTTTCACTTCTCCTATTTCGATTGAACTATATTTTTTTGCTTTTTTTTCTTACATAAAAAATCAATCTTTAGATATAACAGTTCTCGAAGACCTCATGCAAAATTTTTTGTGTCGGTTTGGATCTGAGTATTATGGACTACCTATTAATCAAAATAAGGAACTATATCTCGTAGAAGAAGAATTTGTCATACCTGATAGTTATCCTTTTGGAGATGAAGAAGTTGTTCCCCTTTGGGCTGGAGAAAAGCTTCCATGGAAAATATACACAAAAGATGAGTTCGAAAAGTACCATAAGATTTGAAATTGATTTCACTTACCAAGATTTTCTTTTGGTAGCAAACAAAGGATACTTAATCATAAAAGAAATTTTAGAAAAGAATCCGAATTACTACGCAGGAATTTTGTGTCCATTGCGAGGTGGATTTTATTTTAGTGATTTTCTTTCACGAAAGTTAAATCTGAAGCTCTTTTTTCTTTCAATCACATCATATGGAAATACGAAGACTCAAAAAGATTTTCAAATTGATTTCTACCCAGAACTTCAAGCAAAACAACGATATTTGATTTGTGATGACATCATTGCAACAGGAAATACAATTCGCAAAATCCTTAGCTTATATCCTAACGTCGAATTCGAAACGATCGCTCTATTCAAACATAAAGATAGAAAGTATGATTTTAAGCATTACGCTATAAGGGAAGTTCCTTCTTTTGTGTGGGTTAATTTCTTCTGGGAAACTTACGATAAGCTTTCTTTTTGAGATTATGAATGTTTGTTTGACGATTGCTGGAATTGATAATCTTGGATTTTCTGGAGTTTATGCGGATTTAAGGACGTTTCATGCTTTGGGTTGTTATGGTGTGGCTGCTATTACTGCTTTAACCATTCAAACTCATGATCAAGTGATGGAAATCAAACCCACATCAGAAGAATTCCTCAAGAAACAGATCCAAGCTGCTTTCAATGTATGGAAGATTGATGCCATCAAGATTGGGATGATTTATTCTCTTTCTCATATTTACGCCATAAATGATCTTCTATTAGCAAATTCTCTTTCTTTTCCCTGCGCTTGTGTGTTGGATCCAATCATAAAGTCATCATCTGGAAAAGAACTTTTAGAACCCAGAGCTCAAAAAGAAATCACGAAATTATTCCCCCACGTGAAATTAATAACCCCAAATCTACCTGAGATATTATTTTTTCTCAAAAAAGACGAAGAACCTCAAAACATAAACGAACTCAAAAAATTAGTAGAAGAATTCTACCTTCGATATCAGGTTCCTGTTCTTCTAAAAGGAGGACATTTTAATAGCAATATAGCATATGACGTTTTTTTTGATGGTGATCAGATTTATACTTTCGAAAAAGAAAAAATCCCAAAATCAAATATACGTGGAACCGGTTGTGCTTTGAGTTCTGCTATCACGGCTTATCTTGCTCAAAATATGAGTTTATTAGAAGCCATCAAAAATGCAAAAGAATACATCAATCTTCAAATCCAAAACGCTCAAGCATTACCAAACACGGAATATCATTTTCTTTTACATAGACCGGATTTTTCATGAAATCAGTTTTTTCTTTTCTTCGATAAAATCCGCTAAAACCAACTTCCCTAAATCTTTAGGATGAGGGTAAAAAATCCTTCCTTTTGAACTTCGAGCAAAATCATAAATAAAGGACCTACCTTCGAAAAAGTGAAGATTCCATTCATTGGTCAACAAAAAGGTATTAATAATGATACCTTCTTCTCTACATGCAATAGCTTCTTTAATGGCAAAATCAAAATCCGCTGGTGATGGAGGATAATTGATATGCAAAACAGAACCTTCGAAATGAGCGGTTGGAACGCCATCAGTGATTAGAATAATTTGCTTGTTTTTGGTTTGTTTGTTACTCAAGAGTCTACGGGATAGTGCTAGTCCCTTTTGCAGGTTGGTAAAATACTCAGGTATGCCTCGATAATCGCCTGGTTTTCTTTTAGACAAATCAAAACGAAGTCGAATGTAGGGATCAAAAAGTGTCACTGGATAGGGTTGTAATTTAGGAACTTGAGAAATCGTATACGTCTTCGCAAAAGTTCCAAAACCCACGATATGAAGGGTATCTTCTTTGAATTCTTCTCGGATTAGACTTTCTAATGCTAAAATCACTTTTTTTGCATAG
This sequence comes from Leptospiraceae bacterium, assembly GCA_025059995.1. Taxonomy (NCBI): domain Bacteria; kingdom Pseudomonadati; phylum Spirochaetota; class Leptospiria; order Leptospirales; family Leptospiraceae; species Leptospiraceae bacterium. The sequence continues at coordinate 103,014 of JANXCF010000005.1, read as the reverse complement.
AAAAATCGATCTACTCGAAACATGGATCCAGACATATCCAGAAGAATCACAATACTACTTTTTGCCATCCCTCGACTCTTAAACACTTCTAAATCAAGAAATGTAGGTTTAGGTTGTCTTGTTCGAATCAAAGCATTCAAAATACTATTTGGAAAATCCACATTTGTGAAGTTATCCCCCATTTGGTATTCTCTTGTTGAGGGAATGACTTGTTCGTTATCTCCTTCTTCTTTGGAATAGAAACTTCCTCCAAGAGAATCTGATTTCATGTGCTTGAAGATTTCCTCCAGGCTTTTTCTTCCAATACGCCTAAGACTTTGAGGTGAGAATTCATACTTTCCTTCTTCGTTCTTGACAATCCTTCCTTGTTTTTCTAATAATTCCGTTATGTGCTTGTATATTTCTTCTCTTCTTTGTAAAAACTCTTGGTAGGATTCCGGACCAAGGAATCTTTTAAGTTTCTCTAAATCAAAGTTATAAATGTCCCCATCTTTTAACGATTGTTTGAGCTGCTCAATGAACTTTTCAAGTTCTTCTAACTGATGGAGTAATTTGATGGCTTCATTTCTTTTTATGCCTTGGTTACCACGAAAGCGATATTTTTTCATTCCTTCTAAGATGTAATTGTAATCTTCTATGTCTCTTAGCAATTGACTGAGTTCTTTATAGAGTTCCTTGCTTTCTCGACTACTTACATTCAATAAGGACCACTTCATTTGTTGGAGTTGATCGTAAGAACGTTCTTTAATCGCTTTTTGAAGTTGTGAGAGAAAGTCATTGTCTTTTTGGAATTTATGGTAGGTTTCGGAATAGTGGTTTTGTAAATCTTTTTCTGTTTCTTCCAGTGCGGGACGTAAATCAAACTTTTCTTGGATTTCTTGAATTTGATTTTGTAGCTTTTCGATGAATTCTTGTAATAAATCCTCTATGCCACCTTGCTTTAAAAACAAATTCACAGGTAATCCTTTCTGAAGGAGTTCTCTTAAGGCTTCTTCTAATTGGATGTCATACCTCATCACCAAATCAGATAGCAGTGACATTAATTGATCGATTGTCCATTTTTCATTGTCTTCAGGTTGATACGGAATATAGCGGTAAACAATCATGCTTCGTGTCCTTACGTATAATATTCATAAAGCCATCGGAAACGATGGGAAATTCTCTCTTAGTAGAATCATAGAAATTTTGAAAAATAGTCAAGCTGATATTATTTGTTTGCAAGAGGTGGATTATCTGGTTCCTCGTTCTTCTTATGAAGACCTAGCACTTCGCATCGCAGAAGGATTAAACTATCACTATGAACTCGGACTTAACGTTTACCTTAAAAAAGGCGCATATGGAAATGCTATCTTCAGTCGTTTCCCTATCCTACATTCAGAAAATTTAAACATCACGTGGGGAATCAAAAAAAGAAGGGGATGCCTCATGAGTAAAATTTTGGTTCCTGAGGAGTTGTTAAAAAATGATTTAAATTTTGCTCAGTATAAAAAAGAAGAAAGCCAAAAAACTTCTCCTATTTCTACAACTGTAATTGGTGTTTTGAATTTGCATTTGGGATTAGCAAATTTTGAACGCCTGTGGCAAGTAGAAAAGATTCTTTCTTCTGCATTTTTAGAAATCACAAAAAACATCCCCCTAATCATAGCTGGTGACACAAACGATCGCTTGCAACATGTAGATCGTATTTTCAATGCTCATGGTTTCTGGGACTCAAGTTATCTATTCAAAAAAGAACATCCAAAAAAAAGAAAAAGATATGAATTTTATACCTTTCCTTCTTACACTCCTTTGATAAGAATCGACAAAGTCTTTGTCAATGAATTCTGGTTCGTAATAGATCATAAAGTTATCAAAGACAAACTAACAAAAATAGCTTCTGATCACTTACCTGTTTATGTAGATTTGAAACTTCAAGAAAAACAAAATCATTCTTCTAAATAAACTTCTTCAAGAGGCTTCGCAACTCTTCAATGTTTCTTGAGGTGAAAGAACCCTTGTTCATTTTTTGGATGAGAAAAACATCTTTTGCTATATGATTTTCTGTTTCTACATCGAAGTCCAAGATATTCAAATCTGACAAATAAAAAATCTGTGTAATAGAATAGATAATTCCTACACGATCTGGAGTCTTAATCGAAACTTTTAAGACTGTATTCCCTTTATCTAAAACTTCAATTTCAATTTCAGTTGAGGGATTAGGAACGAGACTTTCCATTAATTTTTGTGTTTTTTCAGGATACTTGGAAAGGTAATCTCCAATAGTAATTTGACGATTTAAAAGAGATTCTAAGTCTTTCTCCATAGCTTCTATCATAGAAGGTTTTATTTGGTCAGAAGTGATTGATGATGTTGGCTCAATGGTAATGACATCTTCGATAAAATCATTTTTGTTTTGAATCTTTGCGGAGAGGATACTCCATCCATACACATAAAGAACAACAGAAATTTTATATAAGACTCCTGGTTCATCCTGAAAATCACTAATAATCAACTTGGCTTTTTTGATTTGTTTTCCTTCAAACTCAATAGGTTCGAACAGCACTTTGCAACTTTTACTTAAAATCATCTTTACCTCCAATCAAAATCTTGCAAAATATTTACCTGAATTTTTTTCAGCAATAAACTATCATTTTGCTTATTTTTTGAACATTTTTAATCTTCTTTATTACACAAAAAACCTTAAAAGAAAAATCAAAAATACTAAAAAATGATTGCTTAATTTTTGTTTAGTTTTAATTTGGTAGTATGTTAGTAGAACTTCGTATTGAGAACTTCGGAATTATTGAGGAATTGAAATTTCGTCCAGGGAAAGGTTTAAATATCATCACGGGTGAAACAGGTTCAGGAAAGTCATTGATAATCCAAGCATTGGGGGTTGTTTTGGGTGAAAGAGCTGGATCGGCTTTTGTAAGGAATGGCGCAAATCGTGCCATTGTAGAAGCTGTTTTTGATTTATCAAAACGTGAAGCAAAAAGAAAAGAAATCCATTCTTTGCTCGAAGGATACCACATCCCCTCGAATGGTGAACTATTAGCCTTAAAAAGGGAAATCACTATAGATGGAAAACCCAAAGCCTACATTAACAATACACTTGTTTCTGTTCAAATCCTAAAAGAAATTGGTTCACGATTAGTGGAGATTCATGGGCAGTATGAAAACCAAAGACTGATGGATCCCAACTATCATTTAGACTATTTGGATACTTTTGGTGGCTTGGATGTTTTAAGAAATAAAGTTTCTGAGTTATACAAACAATGGACAGAACTTAAAAAAAAACTGAAAGTCGTTTCGATGAAAGAAGAAGAAAAAAGATTCCGCAAAGATTATCTACTTTACGCCATCCAAGAAATTGAAACCTTTTCCCCAAAAGAGAATGAATTCGAAGAACTACAAAAAGAAAAACTAAAAATCCTCAATGCAGGAAAGCTATACGAAGACTTTCAATTTGTTTATTATACACTACAAGAAAGTGATTCATCCCTTTTGTCTAATCTTCAAAAAATCAAAAAAATTTTCGAAAAGAACCAATCGATCGATGGTGAGATTACTGAATATTATGATATGCTTAACGAATGTATTTACAACATTGAAAGTATTATTAACTTTGTTCGAGAAAAAAAGGCTACTTTAAATTATTCACCTGAAAGATTAGAAGACATTGAAGAACGCTTGGATGGTTATAGAAAACTTTTCAAAAAATACGGTTCCTCCACAAAAGAGGTTCTGCAAAAGAAAGCAGAATTTCAAAAAGAACTCCATTCAATCGAAATGAGTGATGAAGAAAAAGAACTTCTACGTTCCAAAATCCAAGTAATCGAAGAAGAGTTGAGAGAAATGTCGGATGAACTATCGAAAAAAAGAAAAGAAGTGATCCCTGTTTTAGAAGAAAAACTCAAAGAAGGACTCGAACAATTAGGAATGAAAGGCGCAAGAATTCAAGTTTCTTTTCTATATGAAGGTAATGAAGATAATTCCAAGTTTACAGAAAAAGGTTTTGATCAAATTGAATTCTTATTCTGCGCTAATGAGGGAGAAATACTATTACCTTTACGAAAAGTAGCATCTGGTGGTGAGTTTTCTCGAATTGCATTGATTATGAAATCTCTATTGATTGATCAAAATGGTCCTCTTTGTGTGATATTTGATGAGATTGATTCAGGTGTGGGCGGTGAGACTGCCTACACTTTGGGGAAAAAACTAAAAGAAATTTCCCGAAATGACCAAGTGATTGCAATCACTCATCTACATCAAGTGGCAAGCATGGCGAACCGACATTATCGAATCTATAAAATCAACAAAAACTCGAGAACGTTCACATACATAGAACGCTTGATTGGAGAGAATCGTCTAAAAGAATTAGCAAGAATGTTAGGAGGGAGTGAACCTATTGTTCTCGAACATGCAAGAGAAATTTTACAAAAATCCCAATCCCAATCTCAAAAAGAAGAATCACTTTTGGTATAAATATGAAAAAATTTTAATTATACAGCATTCTTGATTTCAATATTTGAAACTAAAAAGAAATTTTTTGCGCTAATATTGTTCTAAATGGAAATTCCACTGATACATTCTTTTCTTTCATTAGAAGATTTATTTATGGAACATGATATTGAAGATTTGAAAAAACAACTTCGTTCTCCACAACAAAGAAATGAACTTTTTAATTTATTCATGAATGTAGGCGATATTATCAAAACCTATAGACAAAAAAGAAATATTAAACTACATGATTTATCATCAAAAATCCAACAAAAACATGGAGAAATTATTCATCCAACAATACTATCACGTTATGAAAATAAAAAACTTGAAATCAAAAATACACATTTAGCTTATATATTTGATGTTTTAGAAATTTATCTTGATGATCTTTTTCCTGAGAAGATCGTTCTAGTGAACTTAAAAGAATATGTTACAAACATAAAATTTCAATATTTAGTTTCAGAATTGCGAAGTTTCTTTACAGATGATGAAATTAGAAATTTTATTATAAAACACTTAGAAATGATATTACATTGTAGCTGGAGAGCGATAGATATATATTCGAAATCAAAGGATTTTAAAGAAGTATCAGAAGAATAAAGCTTTATAAGGCAGTATTACTCAATCTAAAGAAAAAAATATGATGTTTATATTTATACAAAATTTTTTTGTTTTGACATCAATCCTATGTTTGAAAATTTTTTTTCTTACTTAAATAAAATTACATTACTTCTCCTCAATTAACTTAAAAGAGACAGTTGGATATTACACAACTATCATTCTATTGACGATAAAGATTGAATAAAAAACTTTGATATTATTTTGTTTGGGAGAAAAGAATGCAAAAAAATTTTTTGTTTACTTCCGAGTCTGTTTCTGAAGGTCATCCGGATAAAATTTGCGATCAAATTTCTGATGCTATATTAGATGCATTCATTCATCAAGACCCTTATAGTCGTGTTGCTTGTGAGACCTTAGTTACCACTAACTTCGTATGCATAGCAGGTGAAATTTCTTCTTTAGCAAATGTTGATGTCGAAAAAGTTGCAAGAGAAGTTATCAAAAAAATTGGATATGATGATCCTGAAATTGGTTTTGATTACAAAAGTGCTGAGGTTTTGGTTAAACTTCACGCTCAATCACCTGATATTGCTCAAGGTGTTACAGGGCAAGGTTTATACAAGGGAGAACAGGGAGCAGGGGATCAAGGGATGATGTTCGGATTTGCAATCAATGAAACCGAAAACTATATGCCCTTACCCATTGAGCTCGCTCATAAACTTGTAAAGTATTTAGCAGAGCTTCGACACAATGGCACATTAAAAGATATACTTCCAGACTCAAAAAGTCAAGTAACAGTAGAATATCGTGATGGTAAACCATATCGTGTCGATACTGTGGTTCTCTCTACACAACATAGACCTCATTTGGAACATAAACAAATTGAAGAAATGATCATAGAAGAAGTAATCAAGAAAGTCATCCCTTCCCATTTTTTAAAAAACACACGATATTTAATTAATCCCACAGGTAGATTCGTGATAGGCGGACCGCATGGGGATACAGGTTTGACAGGGAGAAAGATCATTGTTGATACTTATGGTGGATATAGTAGACACGGTGGTGGTGCTTTTTCTGGCAAAGATCCATCAAAAGTAGATCGTAGTGCTGCTTACATGGCACGTTATATTGCAAAAAACATAGTTGCCGCTGGGCTCGCAGATAGATGTGAAGTTCAAATCTCCTATGCAATTGGATACCCTGAACCAACTTCTGTTTTAATTGATACGTTCGGAACTAATAAAGTTGACGAAGAGAAAATCTCAAAAAGAGTAAAAGAAATCTTTCGATTAACCCCAAGAGGTATCGAAGAATCCTTAGAACTCCGTTCGAAAGAAAGAAAATACATACAAACTGCAACTTATGGACACTTCGGGAGAAATGAACCTACTTTTTCTTGGGAAAGATTAGACAAAATAGAGCTTCTTAAAGAATTACTATAACAATAAATAATCATTATCATTTCAGAAAAACATTGACTTAGCATTTTTATCAGAATATCCGAATATAACTGTATGAGATTAAAATTATCATTTTTTGCAAAGATTCTTATTATTTTTTTTATAATTTTTACCCTGATTTTGGTTTTTTTTCGTTTCGTAATATTTGAAGAGTTTAAACAAAACATGTTTGATCAAATCATCACTTCATTAAAAGAAAAAGTGACGTTATCTCATCAAATGATAGAGAGAATTTATCAACAATACGAAAAAGGTGAGATCACACAAAGTGAAGCTAAAAAATTAGCCATTAACCTCATCTCAAGGCTTGAGTCATCTAAAAACGAATATTTTTTTATTTTTGATGATGAATATTTGATGATTTACCATATAAATCCCAAACTTCAAGGAACTAATGTAAAAGAATTAACTGATATTAATGGTAAAAAACTAATCCAAGAAATGCTAAAGCAAACTCAAGAAAAAAATGAAGCATTAGTGGATTATTACTGGAATAAACCCCAAAGCGAGATTATAGCTCATAAATTTACTTATGCCAAAAGGTTTGAACCATGGAAATGGAATATTGCAACAGGAGTATATGTCGACGATGTGGAAGAACGATTTAAGGAATATACAAATAAAATGTATTTGAACTTAATTATTATTTTTATATTAAGTTTAGTAGCATTTTATATTTTTATAACTTTCATAAGAAAAAACTTGAAGATCGTAGAGAAAATTCAAGAAAACCTTGAAAAGGGAATATTCATACTCCCAAAAATGAAAGTCTCTAATGATGAAATTGGTTTACTCCAAAATTCAATAATAAAAGCTACTGAACATATTTCTAAGTTATTTGATCGTATTATGCCATCATCCATAATGGTTGAAAATGTATCTTATGATTTAAAATGCTTATCAAATGAATTAAAAGAAAGCATTCAAAATCAACATCAACATTTTGAACAAATTAGTGCTTCTATTGAAGAAACTTCTGTGACAATAAATGAAATAGCAAAAATCATCCAAGAAACAAGTCGAGATTCTTCTGATGCTATGAATTTAGTAAACAATACCATAGCTATGTTGAATGAGACATCGAAAACAATTAATAAAATCTTTAACTTATTCGAAGATTTAAATCATCAGTTTGATAACATTCAGAAGAATTCTCAAAACGTCGAAGATATATTAAAAATCATCCAAGAAATTGCAAACCAAACAAATTTGATTGCACTGAACGCCTCTATTGAAGCTGCAAAGTCAGGAGAAAAGGGAAGTAGATTTTCGGTTATTGCAGAGGAAATCAGAAAGCTATCACAAAACTCAAAAGAGTCATCCCAACAAATAGCCCAAACCATTAAAGATATCACAAACAGTATTATTAATTTTCGTGATCAAATCCACAATTTTGGCAATGATATTATTCAAACAAAATCTAATTTTGATAAATTCAATCAAATCCTACAAAAGCTGATTACTTCATTTCAAAATATAAATCTAAAAATCTCACATTTTGCTTCTTCATTAGAAGAACTAAATGTAGCATCAAAAGATATCACCAAAAACGTAGAGATCAATCTTTCAGAATCAGAAAAAATTTTAAAACTTTCAGAAAAATCAAAAGAACTAAATCTAAAACTCACTGAAGCTTTAGACGATTTCAGAGAAGCTACAAAAGGAATAAAAACAGCTAACTATAATAAATATATCTTTGATTTAGCAAAAACAGATCATATCATCTTTAAAGATAAAGTGGAAAATTTCATTGATGGCTCAATTCAAATGTCGGAACATCAACTATCTGATTATACTCAGTGTAGATTTGGTAAATGGTACTATGGAGATGACAGCACTTCCTATCGACATCTGAAAGAATTTTCTGAAATTGAAGAACCTCACAAAAACTTTCATAATCTTTGCAAAGAAATTTATCACCACGTAAAAAGAAAGGAAATTTCAAAAGCAAGAGAATTGTTTAACCAAGTAGAAAGTGAATCAAAAAAAGTGATTGAATATCTAGATAAACTGAAGTCCTATAATTTTGAATAGAACTAATATTACTGTGTAACTAAAGCAGCCGTTTTCATCCACGAGAAAATCATTTTAGAAAAGAAAGCGAATTTTTTTCTTTATCATCTCAATAAACTGTTATTTAAAAGACTACCTTACTAAATAATAAGCAACAATATGACTTCCATTTTCTAAATTGATTTGTGTGGATTCAGAAAAAAGAAATTTATCTTTTTGTTCTTTATAAACCTCCTCACTTACGATAATTTGGTTGTATTTGCATTTTCTTTGCATGAGGTTTAAAAGCCTTATAGTCTGACCGTAGCGCATCCAGTTTTTTCTCTTTTCACTTCCGATAATACCGAAAAATGTTTTTCCATACTTGATTGAAATTTGAAAGGTAAAAGGTTTTAAAAACATCTCTTGGCGTTTTTGATTCACAGAAAATATGATTTCTTTTATTTTTAGTGCTGATAGTAATACATTGTAAGAATCCTTGTAAATTGCAAGGATTTTATCTTCAAGAAATTGTTCTATGTCACCGCCGTGTTCCAAAATAACATCTATAACAGGTGCATAATAACTTTGTATAGTTTCATAAATCTTTTGAATGGGAAAAACTTCACTAAAAGGTAGAATTCCATTTATATTTAACAACAAATAATAGTTTTCTTCTATGTCAAAAGAAATCTTTTTTTTGCGTTTGTCCTGGTTTTGATATTTTAATATAGTTTGAGGCACATAGGTTTTTACTAATTCTTCTAATGTTTGAATCTTTTTTAAATTTTCAATCATTAATTCATTTGTTCTTATTAGCTTTACAATCGAATATTGATATTCACTTTCGAATTGATACTTCAAAATTACCATCGATAGAATTGATGCTAATTGCTTTAAAAATTCTATGAGTTGTTCATTTTTTTCTTCACCATCTTTTATATACAAAAACAAAACTCCTAACAATTGCTCGTTTTGAACAATGGGGACGTTATAGTGACCATGTGGTAGCATACCTTCTGGTCGATTTTCGTGATCATCATCAATATGAGCTTTGTATAAGACTTCTCGTAATTCTGCTGCTTTTCCACATAAACATTGTCCTATGGCAACTCTACCACACATTTTTACTAAACTATCAGATACATTTTTATAGGAAATTAACCTTAATTCCCCTTCATGATAGATCATAAAACCAGCTTTTTTTTCTACGTTAATACCTTCTATTTCTAATAAATAGTCTAAGACTTTATCGATAAATGTTTTTAAATCAGCAGTTTCTAAAGAAAGCTTGATAACTTCAAAAAAAATTCTGATATATTCATTAGATACAGTCAATAGATTTGACATAAACATATGATAATAAATTTAAATTTTGTGTCAATTGGATTATCTTTTATTCTGATTTAAAAACATCGTGAAAAAAATAACCAACAAAATCACTTCGACCCAGCATTCCAGACTTTCTGTAAATAGAAAGGCTTTGATTTCGCAGAGTCTTTATACTTTTGTTCATAACTCCTGATATTTGTTTAAATGAATATCCTAAAAGTAAATACCGAGCTAATTTTTTTTCTTCTTCTGTAAGTCCCCACGCTTGAAATTGCTCTTCGATTTCTTTGCGTATCTTCAATAATGAACTTTTATATTTCTTTTTGTATGTTTTGACTAAAAAATCCCTTTCTTGTATGAAAGTTTGAAATCTCATCCATTCCTTTTTTGAAAGAAATTTAAGCCAAACCATCAAACCAGAAATAAAAAATATTAAGACAGCTTCTAATGTTTGATGAAAATTCAAGTAACCATCAAAAAATATATGATACAGAATATCGTATATATTTACAGCAATAAGTAGAATTATCAAAATAGTTAACTTTTTTTGGATTTTTGTTTCATCAATCATAAACTACCTCAAGGACAAATGACCTATTGATAATTAATATCATATGAAATATAATTTCTTTAAATTCAATTCAATGTTGGAGAAAATGGTGAAAAAAACTTTGATAATATTTTTAACTTTCTTTTACTTAAAGGCAATAACATCACAAACTCCCTATTATAAAAAATACATAGAAATTCTCAATAAAGAAAACATAGATTTGAAAGTTCAAATGATTAGAAAACAAAAATCAGATCTTAATATAGAACAGAAGAAAAAAATGATAAGTCCATTCCAATTAGAACTTCAATATGAGACAGGAACTAAAAACTATCCTACAAATTTACTACAATTAGAAGAAGCATCATCTCAAAAGATCAAACACTATATTATTGGACTAAGCAAAGCCATCGATGTCTTATCAAAACAAAAAACTAAATACGAAATAGCCCAGTGGGAAAAAGAATTAGAAGATAATTATAGCTATTTAATGAAAAAACAAATTCTTTCAGAATTTCGACTTTCTTATTTTCGTTTGATTTACTTACAAAGAATTAAAGAACATCTTTCAAAACATATCAATCAGTTTGAACGCTTAAGTTCCAAATATCATAAGAATTATTTCGATAAAAAATTAGGAAATTACACAAGAATGGCACTGCAAATTGGAATTTCCAAGCTCAAATCAGAATACACAGAAGCAGAAAGTGAAATTCAAAAAGAATTATCATATATAAGACAACTTCTGAATTTCGATAATTATTTGATTTATGTTGACAAGATTGAAGACATCTCTCAACTTTTTCCCACAGAGTTAAACGAAAAAGAATTACAAAAAGACTACGAAGAGAGCCCCATCTATAAAGCAGAACTCATAAAACTCAAAATCAAGCAAAAAGAAAAAGAACTAGCCAAAAAAGAAGAATTTCATTCATTTGAAGTGTTTTTTCAATATGGCGAAAGGGAGACAGGGAACTATAAAAATCTTACTTTTGATCCTATAAATCCAGAAAAAGAAACAACCTATACTTTAGGTTTACGTATTCCCATCCCCTATGGGACCGAAAGTTCAATGAACAAATTTCTTATACAAAAAGAAGAGGAAATACAAGTTCTACAAATAGAGAAAACAAAAGTATTTCTCAAAAATCAAATACAATACTTAACACAAATATATAAAAATAATTATCAACTTTTTCAACAAAATATTCAAACTTTGTATCAATCCGAACCTTACCTAGAAATGTTAGATGATTCCCTTTTGAATCGCAGAATCTCTTTTTTTGAATACTGGGGAGAACACGAAAAATTCCATGACTTACTCCAACTTACTTTAAAGACTTTTGAAGTCATTGTAGAGTCCTTAAATCTCTTGGAGCTCTATACTGGTAAGAATTTATTTCAGGACATTTAACTATGAAGAGATTGCAAGATTACTTAATTGATAATCCTGTTTGGACTTTTCTGGTTATAAGTCTTATTATTATCGTTGGGAGCTTGAGTGTTTTGCGACTTTCTATTGATGCTGTTCCCGACATCACAGGTATACAAGTAATGGTTCAAACAAAAACAAAACATTTGGATCCCGAACAAGCAGAATTTTTAGTCACATATCCTATCGAAATGGAACTTTCTGGGATTCAAAAAGTTCAAGAAATTCGTTCTATTACAAAGTTTGGTCTTTCCCTCATCACAGTCGTTTTTGATGATGATATGGATCTCCTTCTAGCAAGACAACTCATCAATGAAAGATTACAAAAAGTTCAAAAAGAATTACCCGAAGGCATTATCCCTCAGCTAGGACCTATAAGCACGGGTTTGAGTGAGGTCTTCATGTATGTTTTGAAAAACAATGACATTTTAAACGAAAAAGAAAAGCTTTTATATTTAAGAACTGTGCAGGATTGGATTATCAAACCACAACTTAGAACCATTCAAGGTGCTGCAGAAGTAGACTCTATAGGTGGATACAGCAAAGCAATATTCGTAGAATATCTTCCAAATGAATTGAATAAATATGGGATAGGTCCTTTGGGGCTTCTACATGCTATCGAAGGGATAGGTGAAATCTCAAGTGGTGGATATTCAGAGTTTCAAAGAAAACGCTTTATTATCAAAAATGATAATCGTTTTTTCTCTCTAAAAGAAATTCAAAATTTTCCCATTCGCATTTATTCAATCGGACCTGCATTGAAATTAAATAATTTTGCCAAAGTACTAGAAAAAGAACAACCAAGAATTGGGGCAGCTACATTCAATGGAGAAGAAACCGTTCTTGGAACGGTCCTAATGAGAATGGGAGAAAACAGCCGAGAAGTCGCAAAGAATGCAGAAGAAGCCATCAAAAGTATTCACAAACCTCAAAATGTTAAGATCCATCCAGTTTATTCAAGAAAATATTTGGTGGATCAAACCATCAAGACTGTTGAGAAAAATTTGTTCGAAGGATCAGTTCTTGTTATTTCTATTCTTACTTTGATTTTAGGAAACATTCGAGCTGCGATTTTGGTAAGTCTTTCGATTCCTTTGTCGATGTTGATTGCTTTTACAGGAATGGTTCAAAATAAGATTTCTGCTAACTTGATGAGCTTGGGAGCTATCGATTTTGGACTCATTGTCGATGCCTCTGTGGTAATGGTAGAAAACATTCTGAGAAACTTAGAAATGAATCCTAACATCTCCAAAGATCAAAAAAAAGAACTAATTCAAAAATCCATTCGTGAAGTTACCCCTGCTATCATCACTGGTATTTCTATCATTATCATTGTTTATATTCCAGTCCTATTTCTTGAAGGTATTGAAGGAAAGATGTTTCGTCCAATGGCAATTACGATGATCATTGCTCTTTTGGGATCATTAGGAATTGCTTTGTTTTTGATACCTTCTTTATCAAGGTTATTTCTAAGATCAGAAGTTCATGAAAATAAATTTCTAAAATTTAGCTTCGAAAAAATAATTAAGAAAATTTATAAAAAAATTATAATTTTTAACTTAAGATTTGGGTTTATTTTTTTAGGAATTACTATTATTCTTTTTTTTGTTTCGTTATATATATTCTACAAAATGCCAACAGAATTTGTCCCAGATTTAGATGAACAAGACTTAGTAATTGGAATTGTAAGGAATTCTGATATATCTTTAGAAGAAATGGTAGAAAAACAAAAAATGGTGGAGAAAATCATTTTAGAATTTCCAGAAGTTGAACATGTGTTTTCTCGGATTGGGATACCGGAATCAGCAACTGATCCTATGGGGATCAATTTTGCCGATACTTTTATTATCCTGAAAAAAGACAAAAATCTTTGGAGAAAAAACGAACACGGGCAACCCATAACAAAACAAGATTTACTCATTGAAATTCGAAATAAAATCCAATCATATCCCCAATTCGAAAGAGATGAAATCTCTCCAACACAGCCAATTGAAATGAGATTTAACGAAATGCTGGAGGGTTCTCGTGCAGACATCAGCCTTAGAATCTTTGGTCCCGATTTGGAAACTCTGTTTGAATTGATTGAAAAAATTAGAGCTATTTTAGAAAGCAACCTTCAAAAAGAAATCAAGGAATTAGTTCAAGATGAATTGAGTGCATTAACAAAAACTCCCATCTTGAAATTTGAAACTAACCCTCAAGCTTTGATCAAATACGGTATTTCACAAAAAGACGTTAATACAATTTTTGAATACAGTTTGGCAGGAAAAGAAATCGGAATTTATTACGAAAATCAAATGAAATACCCAATTATCTTTAGATTAGATGATAAATATCGAAATTCTATTGATGGGATCAATTCCATCCCCATTGATCTTCCTGAGGGTGGCGTCATTTCTCTTAGAGAACTGTCAAACTTCCGCATCGTAGAACAGGTTACTACAATATCGAGGGTCAATTCGAAACGATATGCGGCTTTATCAATCTATTTAAATAGCCGGGATATTGAAGGGTTTGTCAAAAAATCCGAACCACTTGTTCGAGAAGTTTTAAAAGACTATCAAGACTATTATTTTGAGTGGGCAGGACAATATAAAAATTTACAGCGAGCAAAACTTCGAATGATGATATTGATTCCACTAACAATCTTTGTGATTGCTTTAATATTATATCAAAATTTGGAATCTTTTGTGCATACGTTACTTATCATTACTGCTATTCCCTTTGCGAGTATTGGAGGGATTTTTCTTCTTTGGATCAGGGATATTCCATTTAGTGTTTCTACTTCTGTGGGGTTTATTGCCCTTTCTGGAATTGCCATTTTGAATGGAGTTGTCCTTTTGAATGTTTTTAAACAACTTAGACAAGAGGGATTAGATCTTCAAACCACTGTGATTGAAGGAGCTCTGATGAGGATTCGTCCTATCCTAATGACAGCTCTTGTAGCTGCGTTTGGATTTATCCCGATGGCGTTCAATACAGGCATTGGCGCAGAAGTTCAAAGACCTTTAGCAACAATCGTTGTGGGAGGTTTAGTAACTTCAACAATATTAACTTTGCTTCTTTTGCCATATATGTATTATAAAGTTGAAGCTTTTCTTTTAGAAAAGTTTAAAAAAACATGATTTTTTATCTTTTTTCATTAATTATTGAATTACAAACACTACTTCAAAAAATACTTTACAAGTTTTTGATTAACTTTTAACTTTATTATGTCAATCATGAACCAAAGTGAACTAAAGTCCCTTGTCTCTTCCATCTTAGACGAACTCCTAAAAGAAAAATTTGATGAACTCATCTCTAAACACGAAAAACAAGTAAAAAAAATCTCAATCCTAAAAAGACTCCTCAGAGTAGAAAAAGAACTCAAAGCCCTAAGAAAACTCGAAGACAAAAGGTTTGAAGCTTTAATCAAAGAAATCAACACAATCAATGCCCGCATTGAAGCTCTACGAAAAGAAATGAACGACCGTTTCGAAGCCATGAATGAACGTTTCGAAATCCTCTATAAAGAAATTAACCTTCGATTTGAAACTCAACAAAAAGAAATGAACGCTCGCTTCGAAACTCAACAAAAAGAAATGAATGCCCGTTTCGAAGCCATGAATGAACGTTTCGAAATCCTCTACAAAGAAATGAACCTTCGATTTGAAACTCAACAAAAAGAAATGAATGCTCGCTTCGAAGCCATGAACGCTCGTTTCGAAGCCATGCATGAACGCTTCAGAGCCGTAGAAAAAAAACTCCAGTTCCTACAATGGATTATAGCCACGGGTCTTACCTTCTTAAGCGTCCTTATCGCTTTCGTTAAGTTCGAGTAAGAAAAGGAAGATGAGATTGATGTTGATTATGGATATGTTTTTTTGATTGTATTTTGAGTTTTTTGTAGCTCAATTTTAGTAATATAACTTCTAGTTTTTTGTATATAAAATTTTACTTCTTACAAAAATTTTTAACCTCTCTCCGATAAAAAATTTCTTTTAACTAAACAAACTTAATCGGTTTCATATCAGACTTCAAACTAATTCAAAGAAAATTGATGTGATGTTTCAAATTTGTCGATAATTTTATATATATTATTGTTATGTGGGTTTTGTTTCATAAGCATTGTCTGGATGGGACGGCTTCAGCATCAGCTGTCGTAAAAAAATTCGAAAATGTTCGTGTATTTCCGATCAGTCATGGATATTCTCAAGATGAGATTGAAGAAATTCTATCTACAAAAAATGATACCATTTATGTAGTAGATTTTTCATTGAAAAGATCTGATTTTGAAAAACTCCTTCTTAACGGAAATCGAGTCATTCACATCGATCATCATATTACAGCCAAAGATGAGATTGAAGCTTTAGAAAAAGCATACTCCAATTTTGAAAGTATATTCAACTTACAACATTCTGCGGCTTATTTAAGTTGGGATTATTTATTCGGTGATGTGCCAAAGTTAATAAAAATCATCGAAGATCGAGATCTCTGGAAGAAAGAGTATCCAGAGACGGATATTGTCTGTTATTATCTTTTTTCGAAGGTTTTAGATAAACCACAGGAACTCTTAAATCTAATAGAAGAACCGATTTCATCTCTATATGAAAAAGGTTTAGGTATTAAAGAATATATTGACTCCAGCATAGATCAAACCCTGAAAAAAATTGAACCTATTTGGCTTGAGTTTGGAGGTTTTTTAAGAAAAAGATTTCGCATCCCTGCAGTGAATTCTAATACTTATTTATCAGAATTAGGTAACGAACTCGCCAAAAAATACGATGGTTTAGGGTGTGTTTATTATATCACTGGGGAAGAAGTAAAGCTTAGTTTTCGAAGCGTCGAGGGTTCAAAAGTAAATGCTCAAGAGGTAGCTACGTTCTTAGGAGGTGGTGGACATCCACATGCCGCTGGTGCAAGAATTTCTTTGAAAAAATTTATAAAGATGTTAAAGTAAAATCATGCTAAGCCTGTGCTTCCAAAACCACCCTCTCCTCTAATAGAAGGAGATAAATCGGATTTACGAGAAACTACCTCCCATTTAAAGGGAATCTCTTTTTCAACAATGATTTGGGCAATACGTTCATGATTGCGAATACGAAAGGTTTGTTTTCCCAAGTTTATCATAATAATTTTCAGTTCTCCTCGATAATCAGAGTCAATAGTTCCAGGAGAGTTCAAAAGTGTCACACCATATTGATTTGCCAAACCTGAGCGAGGTCGCACAGATAGAAAATAACCTTGTGGAATCTCAAAATACAAGCCCGTGGGAACAGAAAACCAATCTCCTGGTTCCAAGATGATTTCTTGGTCGAACGGCAAAAACGCACGAACATCATAAGCAGCTGCTGCAGAAGTTGCTTTCTCGGGGAGTCGAGCTCCCTTTTCACAAAATACTTTTATTTTCATCAATAGCGATATCTTTTATCTACTCTTGGGGGTCTGTTGGGTGTTGTTGATTTGGGACCTTTGTCTTCTTTCTTTTCGTGCAGGTCTTTAATGATGAGACTTATTCTTCCAGTGTTGTCTATATCAAGAACAGCGACTGAAACCTCATCCCCTACATCCATTACTTCTCGAACTGAACTTATGCGGTGTGGCGACATTTTGGAAATGTGTAATAAACCTTCTTTTCCGGGCATGATTTCGATAAAAGCTCCAAAATCAGTGATACGTTTTACAACTCCCTTGAATATTTGACCTACCTCTATCTTTTTGAACATGTTTTCAATGATTTGTTTTGCTTTTAGGGCAGATTCTTGATTCGATGCTGATATCATGACTTTCCCATCTTGTTCTACCCACACATCCGCACCTGTTCTTTCGATAATGCTTTTTATGATTCTACCGCCAGGTCCGATCAACTCACCGATTTTTTCAACGTCAATTTGCACAGACAAAATGGATGGAGCTGTTGGTGCCAATTGCTCTCGAGGTTTTGAGATCACTTCTTCCATTTTGTCTAAAATATAGTTTTTTCCTCGGGTTGCTTGTTCAATAGCATCTTTTAAGATCTGCAAAGATAGACCCTCAGTTTTGATGTCTAACTGAAGTGCAGTTACCCCCCTTCTCGTCCCTGCAATTTTAAAGTCCATGTCTCCGAAATGATCTTCTATTCCTGCAATGTCAGAAAGAATTAGATATTTTCCTGTTTCATCGTCTTTGATGAGTCCCATAGCTATTCCAGCTACATGACGTTTGATGGGAACTCCTGCGCACATCAGTGCCAATGAGCCTGAGCAAACACTCGCCATTGATGAAGAACCATTAGACTCCAAAATTTCCGATACAACCCTAATGATGTAAGGAAATTCTTCTTGATTTGGTATTACTGCTTTGAGGGCTCTTTCCGCTAAGTGTCCATGCCCAATCTCTCTTCTTGCAGGTGGACCTAAGCGTTTTACCTCACCCGTAGAAAAGGGCGGAAAGTTATAATGCAACATGAACTTTTTGATTTCTTCACCATACACAGTTTCTACCAATTGAAAGTCATCACCTGCACCTAATGTGACTACCCCCAGAGATTGGGTTTGTCCACGGGTAAAAACCGCTGAACCATGCGTTGAAGGTAAAACATCTATTTCAATTTGAATTTCTCGGATTTCATCTACTTTTCTACCGTCAGCTCGAATTCCTTCTTCAAAGATGGTTCTTCGAACTACGTCATATTCGAGCTCGTGAAGAAAATTTTTTGCTTCTTTTAGAACCGAGTCAGCTTGGAGTTGGTTTTGAGTCACATAATTCGAACGGAGTATATAATCTAAGGTTTGTTTATTGATTTCTTCAATTTTTCTTGCTCGCTCTTTTTTATCTTTTGTCTTGTTTGCTTGGTAAACTTGCTCGTAGGCATAATCATACACAAGCTTTTTGAGATTTGCATCGGGTAATTTCAATGAGATTTCTCTTTTTTTTGGTTGGAGTTCTTGAACTAGGCGTTTTTGGATTTGGATTTTTTCTTTGATTTTTTCATGAGCAAATTCAATGGCTTTTAGGAGTATGTCTTCGGGAACTTCTTTTGCCTCTCCTTCTATCATCGTTACAGCACTTTCAGTTCCTGCCACGACCAACTCCATTTCACCTTCTATGAGAATTTCTCGCTTTGGATCACAGTAAAACTTTCCGTCTTTATATCCTACTACTACACCCGCCACCGGTGCATGAAAAGGAATGTCCGAAACTTGAATCGCCGCTGATGCCGCAGTTATGGCATGTCCTTCTAATGAACGTTCAGGGTCTGCCGAAAGCACAGTTACAAGCAACTGAACCTCGCAAAAATAACCTTCGGGAAATAAAGGACGAATAGGTCGATCGATCAATCGAGAAATTAATATCTCGTGATCCAATGGCTTACTTTCTCTTTTGACAAATCCACCTGGAAACTTTCCTACTGCATAAGACTTCTCTCTATATTCCACAGTTAATGGGAAAAAGTCCTGTCCTTCTTGAGGTTCTTTTTCAGCACAAACGGTTGCCAACAACACCAATTTTCCACAACGATATACTACGGCTCCGTGTGCTTGCTTTGCCCAATTTCCTGTTTCAATTGTGATTTCTTGATCTTCCCAAGGCTGAGATAAAGTGACGAATTTTTTTTCTAAAAACAAATTTGAATTAGAAATTTTAGGAATATTCTCACCACTATCTGGAATTTCATCTGAGTATTCTTCGCTTGAAACTACATCATATTTTTCGTCAATATTCATCGATACCTTCTTACCTTCTTAAATTCAATTCTTTTATGATTTCTCGGTATTTTGCAGGATCAGTTCGATGTAGATAGCTTAATAGACGTTTTCTTTGGCTTACTAATTTTAGCAATCCTCTTTTTGAATGATGATCTTTTTTATGAACATTAAAATGATTTTCCGTTAAGTCTTTGATTCTTGCTGTTAAAAGGGCAATTTGAACCTCAGGCGATCCCGTATCTTTGTCGTGCCTTGAAAATTTTTGAATGATTTCTTGCTTTTGTTCGTGGGTTATCATACCATCCTTCTTAAAACACTAGTATTTTTAAATCAATTTGTTATTTTTTTCCTCTCGATTATCTTGTAAACACCTTTTTATAGATATATTCTTTTGAGTGGATTTTCTTACCCCAAGCCAAGATTTCTTTTTTTTCATTTAATAATAAAAAATTTTCTTGTTTTACTTGACTTAAATCCAAGCGAATTTTTTTTCCATGTAAAATCCTTTTTTCTAATTCTATAGGAACCACAATCTGATCCCAATCTCGAAGTACCTCCAACAAAGAAAAAAACTGGATTTTCGACATATCTTTCGTTAAAATTGAATCATATATTGACCAATTACCTATTTTAGTTCGTATCAAACTTCGAACCATTATAGGAACTTGAATTTGACTTCCCAGATCCCGTGCTATTGCTCGAACGTAGCTCCCAGAAGAAACGTGGAGTTCTACTTTTATTATTCCATCCGGATGGAATTCCAAAATTTCGCTTTTGTAAATCTCAATTTTTCGTGGAGGTAAATCCACTTTTACTCCCTTGCGAACCCAATCCGACGATCGTATTCCCTGAATCTTGATGGCAGAATAATCAGGTGGTATCTGTTCTTTGAGTTTTGTCAAGCCCAATACAGCATTAACGATTTTTTCTCGATGAGATTGCAAGAAATCCTTTATTCTTTCAAGATTCCATTCTTCCAGAATCTTCCCTTCAGGATCAAGGGTATCCGTTTGCTTTCCTATCAAAAATTCAACGATGTAGGTTTTGTCTTTTTTGAGAAAGTATTCACTAAAACTCGTTGCTTGCCCAATCAAAAGGATTAATAATCCTTCTGCGAATTTGTCTAGTGTGCCTGTGTGTCCTACTTTTAATTTCGCTTGATACAACTCTTTGAGTTTTTTTTTGAAAAGATTGATAAAGCCAGCAGAGGTTATGCCAGCAGGTTTATAAGCAAAAATGACACTTTCTCTTTTTTCTGCATATATCATGCATCAGGATTATCTTTTTGTTCTGAGGAGGATTTTTTTTCTATCAATTCCAATATGCGATCTCCTTCTTTGATGGATGTATCGATAAAAAACTCAAACTTTGGAGTTCTTCTCAGTCGGATTTGTTTGGATATTTCTGATTGCATCTGCTTTCGGTATCGATTGATGATATTCCAAGTAGTTTGATTTTCTTTTTCATTAGGAGAGAATAATGAAAAAAATATTCTTGCAAAACCAAAATCTTCTGTTAGTTCAACTCTTGTTACAGAGACAAAGGCTATTCGATCATCTTTCTTTTTAATCTTTTGATAAATGTATTCACTAACCTCTCTTTGTATGAGAGATTCAATCTTCCTTTTACGAACGGGATCCATTTTGAAATTAGTTTTTAACTACTTCAACGACTTTATAAAATTCAATCACATCCCCTTCTTTGATATCATTATAGCCTTTGATGGAAATTCCACATTCGAAACCTTCTGCAACTTCTGATACGTCTTCTTTGAATCGTTTGATTTGTAAAACCTCCCCATCATATACCACAATTCCATCTCGTATAATGCGTATTCTTTCATTCCGAGAGATTTTTCCTTTCCGCACCATACAACCTGCCACGTTTCCTACTTTTGCTATTCGGAATACTTGACGAACTTCAGCCTCTCCTGAAACTACTTCTTCGACTTTGGGTTCAAGGAGACCCTTCATCGCCTTTTCAATATCTTCTAAAAGATTGTAAATGATACTATAATATCTGATTTCGACATTGTTCTGTTCTGCGATTTCTTGAGCTTTTGGCGTTGCTCTCACTTGGAAGGATACAATTAAAGCGTTAGATGCTAATGCCAGATTCACGTCGGACTCCGTTATAGGACCTGCAGCTCCATAAATTACATTTACTTTCACATCCTCTGTGGAAAGCTTCATGAGACCATCTCGTATTGCTTCTACTGAACCATGAACATCCGCTTTAATAATCACTTTTAATTCTTTATGTTCTTTGGTCCATGCATCTAAGTCTTTCCATGTGGGTTGTTTTGATTTTGCTTGCGTGATTTGTTTATAGTATTTTCGTTTGGCGGCAATTTCTCTTGCTTCTTTTTCTGATTCTACGACATGGAAAGGATCACCTGGTTCTGGTACATCTTCAATACCAATAATTTCAATAGGAGTGGAAGGCTCAGCAACTTGGAGTCTTCTTCCATAATCATCAAACATTGCGCGCACCTTTCCTGCATATATACCCACCACGAAAGGATCACCTTCTTTTAGAGTTCCTTTTTGAATCAAAATTGTAGCAACTGGACCTTTCCCGGGATCCTTTTTTGACTCAATCACTCTACCTACGGGTCTGACTTTGGGATTGGCTTTAAGTTCCATCATCTCGGCTTGAAGAAGAATCATATCCAAAAGGTTATCTATACCAATATTGTTTTTTGCAGAAATTTCACAAAAGATGGTATCTCCCCCCCATTCTTCGGGTTGAAGTCCATACTGAACTAACTCTTTTCGAACCTTTTCTGGATTAGCTGTGGGTAGGTCAATTTTGTTTATGGCTACGATGATAGGAACGTTTGCCGCCTGAGCGTGATGTATCGCTTCGATTGTTTGTTCTTTGACTCCATCATCAGCTGCAACCACTAATACAACTATATCTGTAATTGAAGCTCCCCTCGCCCTCATGGCTGTGAAGGCTTCGTGCCCTGGAGTATCCAAAAACGTAATTTTCCCTTTTGGGGTCGTGACTTGATACGCTCCTATGTGTTGGGTGATGGCTCCTGCTTCTTTTTCTGCCACGTTGGATTTTCTTATCACATCCAGTAGTTTTGTCTTCCCATGATCCACATGTCCCATGATGGTTACTACTGGAGGTCTTGGTACCCTATCTTCAGGACGATCTTCATCTTCTTTGATAATGGTTTCTTCAAAAAGAGATACTACTTTTACTTCGGTGCCAAATTCCGATGCAACTATGGCTGCTGTATCTGCATCCAAGACTTGATTGATTGTTACCATCTCCCCTAACTTCATGAGCCTAGCTATGATTTCACTAGGTTTTACGTTTAATTTCTTAGCAAGTTCAGAGACTTGAATACTTTCGGTGATTGTAATTTCTTTAGGAATTGAACTACTATGATGTTTTTCAAAATCTTTACTTTCATCTTTCTTTTTTTGTTGATCTTTTTGATTCCATCTTTGTTCATTTTTTTTGTTGAAGATCCTTTCACTTTCCTGCTCTTTTTGTTGTTTCTTCGAACGAACTTCGACTTTCTCTTCACTGACTTCTTCTTGCACTTTGTGATGGTAAATTTTTTTTAACGGCTTCTTGTTCTGTAGCTCAGATAGTTCTTCTTCTTTTTTTACTTTTACATCTTGTAGAATGGTAGGAGTTTCATCTCTTTGTGTTTCTTCTTTTTGCTCTATTTGTTCTATGGGTTCAGGGGCTGGTTTTCGTTCTTTTTCTTCTTTTTTGTTGGGTTCTTGAGGTTTTTGTTCTTTTCCTGCTTCTAGTTCTGCTTCATGTGTTGTTGTATTCTTAGAAGGTAGTTCTGGAGGTTTTTTTACGCTTTTTAATATTACTTTCTTTTGCTCATTTTTCTTTTCCAAAGAGATTTCTTTTTGAATTGTGTTTGATGTTTCAATTGTCTTTTCATTTTTTTGTTTGCTAGAAACTCCTTCACGAAAAACATCTGTAATATCAGATGGTAAATCTTTTCCTTTATCTTTTGTTTTTCCCTTTACTACTACTTTGATCTTTTTTCCTGATGATTCTGCCATAATAACTATTCACTTTCTTGTTGGATTTCTACATTTTCTAATAAGATTTTGATGATGTATTCGGCGGTTGTTTTGTTGATACCTGGTATTTTTTGCAACACTTCTGGTTTTGGTTGTAAATCCTGATCCAAAACGACTTCAACTAATTTTTCTACGCTTTCTATTCCAGCACTTTTCAAAAGTTCAATAACTCGTTTTGTCAAACCGGGAAGTTCAGTTAATGGAGTTAGTTCAGCTTCTTGTTCTTCCTCTGATTTTTTCTTATCTTCTTTTGGAAAGCTGAACAATGCTTCTAATTTTGCTTTTTTTTCAGGATCACTCATTTCTTCTCTATATTCACGCTGAGTCTTTATGTTGATTTTATATCCCAGGAGCTGAGAAGCTAACCGAACGTTTTTACCTCCCACCCCTATGGCATTGCTATATTCATAATCAGGAACTATCACTAACGCTTCATTTTGATCTGTGTCCAAATAAGTTTCTGAAACTTTTGCAGGACTCAACGCATTCGCAATCATGTTTGCTGGGTTTTCGCTATAAGGAATGATATCAATTTTTTCATTATAAATTTCCCTTTGGATATTCTGAATTCTACTTCCTCGAATACCCAGACAAGCGCCAACGGGATCAACATCACTTCTTTTACTATAAACTATCATTTTAGTTCGAAAACCTGCTTCTCGAACAATCCCCAAAATTTCAACAATCCCTGCTTGAATTTCTGGGATTTCTTGCTTAAAAAGTGCCTTTACGAAATCTGCTGACCCTCTTGATAAGATTATATAAGGTTCATTTACCCGTCCTTTCCCATCTTTTCGATACATCACTTCTTTGACTACCGCCTTGATAATTTTTCCCGGTGCATAACGATCTTTCGGCATTTGTTCACTTTTAGGAATGACCCCTGAAGCTTTCCCAATCATCACTGGCACATCTTTATTCCCCACAAAGGACAACACTTGTGCGCTTACAATCTCTCCTTTTTTGGTTATAAATTCAGAATAAATATACTCATTTTCTAAATCTTTTAATCTTTGGTGGAAAGTCGTTTGGATTTCATTTGCATTGTATCGGGTGAAGCTTTCAAAACTCTCTTGGATAGTGATAGTTGAACCAATCTTAGCTTGAGGATCAATCGCTCTTGCTTCTTCTAAGGATTTTTCATAGTCTGGGCTTTTGACTTTTTCGACTACTGTATAGTGAATATAGATATCGAATATTCCTTTTTCGGGATCCATGATGATATCAATGTTGGCATTAGAGCCATATTTCTTGTGTAAAATCGATAAAAAAGAACCTTTGAGAATTTCGATGGTTTGCTCTAAAGTTAGATTTTTTGCTAAGGCAATATTTTTCAAATCTTCGTAAAATTTCGAAAAATTAGGTTCAGTTGGTTTGTTTCGAGTAGACCTTGTGTTTGCCAAACCCACATCTTTTGCTACCATAAACCCCTCAAACAATTAAATTTAAACATCTAAATACAAATTTATCTTTATGATATCTTTTTTTGGTATGATGTAATTTTCTAAATTAGCTTTTTTTTTCTTCAATTTTCTTTCTTTTTTTGGTATATACAACGAAAAAACAAAATTTTCTTCATCTTGCGAGACATATTTTAAAATTTTTTCTTGGTACATTGAATTTTCGGTTGAGTCTGACTTGTGATAAACCTTCATTGGATATTGCTTGAATCTTTCCAAGTCTCTGGGTAGTTTTAGCTCTCGTTCAGCTCCCGCAGAAGAAACCTCAAGCGTATAATTATCAATCTGTAAATCATAAGGAAGAAGTTCGTCGTGATTTGCTTGATCTCCATTTGCGTGGATGATTTTTTCATCCAAAACTTCAATGAATTTCTTACTAAAAGACTCACAAACATCTATCGAAACTGCCCCAAGAGGATGATGAAGATTGTCTAACTCAATCTGAATGTAATAGTCGTTCCTTAATTTTGAAACCTTTAAGTCATAGATTTCAATCCCAGGATAATTTCGTAATAGTTCTTCAGAAATCTTGACAAATGCTTCTACCATAAAACTTGATTCTATAAAAATTTTATTTTCTATCCATTAAAATAAGGATGTATTAGTAGTCAAGTAAATCTTTTGTTCTTTTAAAAAACGATCACTCTTATTCTTCAGTGTGAAAAAATTAAATAAAAATCACACTTTTAGGTTGACGAAAAAAAACCAAAAAAGAAATGTGATTTCTGGGATTAAAAATCACATCAAAATTGGAGAAAAATCATGAGAATAAAAAAAATAAGTATAGTAAGCTTGATAGTTGCGATAACGTTTGCTATCAGTAATTGCACCATCTTCAATCAAAAAAAAGATGACAACCAAGATACCATTGTGGGGTTTTTGCTTCTTCAAGCTTTGAATCCTCAATATTGTACCGCTGCTAATACAAAAGATCATCAAAACAACGATGTGGCATTAACACTCTCAGGTCAGTTAATTTGTGATGGAAATGTCATTAGAGGAACAGGAAGGATCACAGCTCCTGATGATCCTTTAGCAAATGCAAGCATAACTTATAAACTTCTTGGAGATGACTCAAAGATCATTTTTTATGGTTCTTCGGATCCAAATGATTCTAACAGACGAATTGGCTTCGAGCTAGCACTGAATCAAGGAAAAGCTTTCAACAGAGCCTCAAACAAACAAAAAGATCTAACTCCACAACTAAAACCTACTGAATTAAACAAAGAATACAGAGTTTGTTTAGAAATACACTATGAAAATTGTAAGCCACACCTTATCGCAGGAAATGGTGATTGTGGAACTCCCAGGTCGAATCAACCAGCCAAGCTTTTCGATGAAGAAGAGTTTGGAACCTGTGGTGGACAAGCAAGAGGATTCGAAATCAAAAATGCAGAAATCACTATTCAAAAAATGTATTCAAAACCCAATTTTGTTTGGCCACATGACTAAGTATCTTTACCCAACACCCCGTGCCCATTAGCAATTGCTAATGGGTTTTTTTGGAATAAAAAAATGAAACACAAACAAGTATTGGCTTTTTTAGTTTTTGTCTTTAGCCTTCATGGTCAAGAGATTGAAAAACTTTTCGAAGAAGAAATCAAAAAAACTTCCCCTCAAAAAGAAACCCAAAAAGAAACCTTCACAGGAAGCCCCACCCAATTTCAATTCCAAGTATTCAATCGAAGTTGGACCTTGGATTTGATGGCAGCAATCGATAGTGTATATGAATGGGACAACAACAAAGTTCGCACCACAGACCGAAAATACATCATTCGAACAGGAGAGTTTGGTTTTTATAGTGCCATCGATCAACTTGCTTTTGGAACCTTGACGTTTGCCGCTCATTACGAAGAGGGAAAACTTTTTCCTGAGGTTCACGAAGCCTTTTTTTTGTTTCCCGCAACCATCATTCCGAGAGTGAACATACGTTTGGGAAGAATGTTTCCTGATGTAGGAAGGCTCAATGGCATCCATCAGCATGATTGGCCCTTTACTACGCCACCGGTGGTTCACAAAGAACTCCTTGATTACGAAGGTATTTTAGATACAGGATTGGAATTAAGTTATCTCTTCCCTTGGAGCTTTTGGCAGGAATTAAGCTTAGGTGTTTACAATGGAAGAGTCTTTGGTCATGCCCACTCAGAAGGAGAGCTCAAACAAAATCCTTTATACACATTGCATCTTAAACACTTCTTTCCTTTATCAAATTACTGGGGAACGGAGTTTGGTTTTTCCTTCTTGCGATGGCATCCTACAGAACTTCCCAATGAATGGAATCAACAAGTGGGTTTTGATTTTTATTTGAAATACAAAAAGGGAAGATACAAAACCTTTTTTCTTCAATCTGAATTCTGGTATCGAGAAAACTTAATACGACAAAAAGAACGATGGCGATATTTTGTAAAAGAAGACTTTACCTTAAAAGAACCAACTGACTTCTTTGGTGATACTTTTGATTTCAACCCTCCTGAAAAGATCGATATAAAAAGCCGAAACTTTGGAGTGTATCATTTTCTTGAATACCAATTTTTAGATGGTTGGTTCATTGGCTATCGTTATGATTATTACTTCATCCCTTCTTTAGAACAAGTCAATCCCTACAAACGAACAAGAGAATATAAAAAAAACGGAACCGAAGAAAATAGTCTTGTTTTGACGTATAAGCCTTCAGAATTTTCGTATTTTCGTATCCAAGCTACCAACACGGGAGATTTTGGAAACGGACAAAAAACACGGCAGTATTACTTCCAAGCTGTGTTTATCATAGGGATGCATCCTGCTCATAAATACTAAAGGAGTCCAAAAATGAAACGATGGTTATTTGTAGTTTTGTTATTTTTACCCATAAGTATTTTCGCCAAAATCAAGATTGTTACGACATTGAGTGTTTTAAAGCACATTGCAGAACAAGTGGGAGGAAACAAAGTTCAAGTAGAATCGTTAATCCCGAGTGACGTGGATCCCCACTTCGCCGATGCAAGACCTGATTACATTCTTAAACTCAATCAAGCTGATTTGCTTGTGTATATTGGAATGGATTTGGAAGTAGGTTGGCTTCCAAAGTTGATTGAACAGTCAAGAAATCCCAAAATCTACACAGGAATGCCGGGAAACTGCGATGTGAGTGTGGGCATTCAAGTCTTAGAAAAACCTACAACCCCTGTTGATCGTTCGATGGGAGATATTCACATTTATGGAAACCCTCATTACTGGCTCGATCCTCTCAATGCAGTGATCATAGCCCGAAATATCAAAGATCACCTACAAAAAATCGACAACGCCAATGCCAACTACTACGAAGAACAGTATCTGAATTTTTCCCAAAGGATCAAAAACTTCACAATAGAAAAAATCAAACAATACCAAAACCTCAAAGGTGTAAGGGTAGCTGTTCATCATAGAGAATTCATCTACTTTCTTAATCGTTTTGGATTTGTGGAAGTAACATCTTTAGAAGAAAAACCCGGAGTTCCTCCTTCAGCGAGCTACTTATTAAAAGTTGTGGATATTGTTAAAGCTCAAAAAGTTCAATTGATTTTAATTGCGCCTTACAACAATCCCAAATATGCTCAGTTTGTTTCCGAAAGAACTGGAGTCAAATACGTAGTAGTGCCCACGAACATCACAGATAAAATCCCAACCTATGAAAAATTGATGGAGACAATCTTGGAAACCATCTCTAAAAATATATGAGTTTCTCTGAAAATCTTCTGGTCAAAATTGAAAATGCTGAGATTGGCTATAAAAAAAATATCTTAATTCAAAACCTTTCTCTTCAAATCCATCGTGGTGATAAGATTCTTTTACTTGGTTCTAATGGTGTAGGAAAGACCACTCTTATCAAAACGATTTTAGGTATTCAAAGACCTCTGCAAGGATCGATTTCTTTTTTTTATTCATCTTGTTCGTATGTTCCTCAAGCCTTAGAAATACCCAAAGAGTTTTTATTAACCATTGAAGAGACATTAGAACTATACTACGACACTAAGCTATTTCCAAACAAGAGAAAACATGAAAGACAAAAAGAAATCAATGAGGTTCTAAAGAAAACCAATCTTTTCGAAAAAAAACATCTTCTTTTACGGGAATGCTCAGGAGGAGAGCTACAACGAACCTTCATTTCCAGAGCTCTTCTTCGAAAACCAGAACTCATTGTCTTTGATGAACCCTTGGCTGCGGTAGATGTGGATAATCAAAAACAGTTTTTCTCTTTGCTTGATACCATTCACAAAGAATACCAAGTTTCCATCCTTATGACTTCTCATATTATGAACGAAGATTTCTTGAAGTTCTTTTCTCGGAAGCTTTTGATTAAAAACAAAGTCTTGATGGAAGTATGATCGACAAGATTTTATTTTATCTGCCTCAAATTCTCTTGGGTGGAGTTTTGGGAGTTTTTGTAAGCTGGATGGGAGTTTTCGTAATCCTTCGAAAAAGCGTTTTTTTAGGCATAACGTTAGCCCAAGCCATTACGTTAAGTGTGATTTTTGTTTTACTTTTAGACATCCATAGTGAGTTACTTACTTTGATTTTGGGGATTCTCTTTTTTCTTCCCGTTTTTGTTGCGTATGAGCGTTTCAACCTCAAAGAAGCGATTTTAGCTGCTGGTTTTGTTTTCTATGGTGCCCTCGGACAAATCCTTACTTCTCTTAGTGGAAATGTGCAAAATCACATCATTGCCGCTTACTTTGGAAATATTCTTCTGATTTCCGAAAAAGAATGGAGTCATATTTTAATCCCTTTGATTGTCATTCTTTTTTTATTTGTAATTTTTTATAAAAAAATTTTAGCAATTAGCTTTGATCCTCTTTTTTCGAAAATCTCAGGAATACGTGTTTCTTTTTATGAAGGAATTTATTTCTTGATTCTATCTGGGATTTTGACGTTATCCATTCACTTTATGGGTTCTTTTTATACTATTGCCCATTTGGTGATACCTCCCACCATTAGTTTGTTGATCTCAAGAAACTTTTTCTTTACTTTTCTTTCCTCTACCCTCATATCTGTATCATCTACGATTTTGGGTTTTGTTGTTTCTTTATGGGAATGGGAAATTACATTTTTAGACAAAACCTTACATTTACCAACATCAAGTTCTATTATTGTAATTCTCAGTCTTTTCTTGATACTACTTTTGATGAAACCAAAGTCCCACTACCAATAAGAGAAGAAACTTGTTTTTTTCTTGTCTTTCGCTCATCCTTTAGATTTTTTACTATTAAATTTTCATTCAGGAAGGTGTCCCTTGATCATTAGTGTTCCAAAAGAGATCCATACAGGCGAAAAGCGAATTTCCTTAATTCCTGAAACAGTTGCTAAATTCAAAAAAATGGGTTATACTATTTACGTTCAAAAAGATGCTGGAGTTGAGGCAGGATTTTCCAACAAGCAATACGAAGAAGCAGGTGCCATCATTCATGATAACATTGAAAAAATCTATAATGAAGCTGATATTTTAGTCAAAGTCAATGTTCCTTCAGTTCATCCATTAACTAACAAACAAGAACTCCACATGATGAAAGAAAATTCTTACTACGTGGGCTTTTTCTTTCCTTTGATTAACCTAGATCTCGTTCGCATAGCTCTGGAAAAAAAAGTCAATGTCTTAGCAATGGATGCCATCCCAAGAATCACAAAAGCTCAAAGAATGGACGTACTGAGTTCCCAAACAAACTTAGCTGGGTATCGTGCGGTAATTATCGCTGCCAATCATTCAAGAAAAGTTTTTCCTTTGATGATGACCGCAGCTGGAACTGTTTCTCCTGCAAAAGTGGTGGTTTTGGGAGCTGGAGTTGCAGGGCTACAAGCAATTGCCACTGCGAAGCGCTTGGGTGCTGTCGTTGAAGTTTCTGATGTTCGAAAAGAAGTTAAAGAACAGGTCCAAAGTTTAGGTGCCAAGTACATCGAACCGCCAGAAGTAGTAGAAGAAGAAGGGGGTTACGCAAAAGAAGTTTCAAAAGAATTTCTTCAAAAACAACAAGAAATCCTAAAGAAGCATCTTTCCAATGCGGACATTGTCATCACCACAGCTCAAGTACCTGGCAAACGAGCTCCCTTGTTGATCCCCGAAGATATGGTAAAAGTCATGCAACCTGGTTCGGTAATCGTTGACTTAGCAGCATCAACGGGTGGAAACTGCGAACTCACAGAACCTGATAAAATAGTCGAAAAATATGGAGTCAAAATCATTGGTTTTACAAATGTGGTTTCTGATGTGGCTTTTGATGCAAGTCAACTCTACTCAAAAAACATCCAAGCATTCATAGAATACTTAACCAACAAAGAAGGTAAATTCCTAACAAACTTAGAAGATGAAATCGTCAAAGGCTGCTTAATCACTTATAATGGGGAAATCCTTCATCCCAAAGTAAAAGAACTTATCACTTCAGCTAAAACTTAGGAGGTTTGTATGTCATTTCATGAATTGGTTTTATTGTTTACTGTTTTTGTTTTGGCGGTTTTTTTAGGTTTTGAGTTAATTTCGAAAGTTCCCCCTACTCTTCATACTCCTTTGATGTCGGGTTCCAACGCCATTTCGGGTATTACCTTAGTGGGTTCTATTGTGAGTGCTGGTTCTGAGTTGGATGCAAACGTCCTAATTTTTGGATTTGAAACCAGCATTTCTGCTTTGTTGGGTTTCATTGCTATTTTCTTAGCCACCATCAACGTGGTTGGAGGATACTTAGTAACAGACCGAATGACAAGGATGTTTAAGAAGAAAGAATAACCTCAAGGAGACGATATGAGCCAAGAGATTTTGATCATTATTTATTTAATTGCGGCTGCTTTATTTATTTTTGGTATCAAACAACTGAGTAAAGTCAAAACAGCCCGAAGAGGAAACTTCACCTCCGCATTAGGAATGCTCATTGCCATTATTGCAACCCTTTTAGATCAAAATGTCGTATCTTATGAATTAATCATCGTGGGATTGATTATTGGTTCCATTGTGGGAAGTATCATGGCGCTAAAGGTTCAAATGACGGCAATGCCTCAAATGGTAGCTTTACTTAATGGCTTTGGTGGTGGTGCCTCTTTGCTCGTTGCTATGGCAGACTTCTACAAAGAAGTTCCTTCTGAACTGTATGTGGGTATTACGATTTTCTTGTCTATACTGATCGGTGGGGTAACTCTTACTGGTTCTATTGTGGCTTTCGGAAAACTTCAAGGTATCATCACAGAAAAAGCTGTGGTATATCCTCTACAACATCCCATCAATTTTGCTTTGCTCTTGATTGCAATCATTCTTGGGATTTTATTTGCTACAGACACTACTGAAATAACAAGTGTTTTTCAATCTATAGGTTGGGAGGTGAATGTTGTTTTAATTACCATTGCCATCTTGTCTTTGATTTTGGGGGTTTTGATTGTGATCCCCATTGGTGGTGCTGACATGCCCGTTGTGATTTCTCTTTTGAACTCCTACTCAGGTATAGCTGCTGCGATGACAGGTTTTGTTTTGAATAATGCAGTTCTCATTATCACAGGATCTTTGGTAGGAGCTTCAGGTATCATCCTCACTGACATTATGTGTAAAGGAATGAATCGATCTTTAATTAATGTGATGTTAGGAGGATTTGGTTCCACAACAGCAGGATCTCCTGTTGCTGAGAAAAAAGACATCGTTGTCAAAGAGGTCGGTTCTGAAGAACTCGCCATGATGCTTGATGGAGCAAACAACGTGATCATCGTTCCAGGTTATGGGATGGCAGTTGCCCAAGCCCAACATGTAGTAAAAGAACTCATGGATGAATTAGAAAAACGTAATGTGAATGTTCGTTTTGCCATCCATCCAGTTGCCGGAAGAATGCCAGGACACATGAACGTTTTACTTGCAGAAGCAGCAGTTCCGTATGATCGACTTTACGAAATGGATCAAATCAATGATGAGTTTTCTAATTGTGATGTGGCTTTGGTGATTGGTGCAAATGACGTGACAAACCCCGCCGCTCGAAGTAATCCCAATAGTCCCATTTACGGTATGCCCATATTAAATGTTGACAAAGCAAAAACAGCTGTTGTTATCAAACGAAGCCTGAGACCTGGTTATGCTGGTATTGACAATGAACTCTATGGGTATCCTAACTGTTTGATGTATTTCGGTGATGCAAAAGAGGCAATTTCGAAACTAATCCAAGAACTCAAAGCTTTATAGAAACGCAACTACGGTTGCGTTTTTACCCATTTTTTATCCATCAAGAAGCACTTCTGCGTGAAGTTTCACTGACTCAGCCAAAGCAGGTAGTGAATACCCTCCTTCCAAATAAGAAATGACCTTTCCACCACAACATTCATTGGCAATCTTCACAATCTTTTCTGTCATCCATTCATACATTTTTGAAGATAACTCCATTCCTCCTAAGGGATCCATCTTATGGGCATCAAAGCCAGCTGAAATCAAAATCAACTCAGGCTCATACTCTACGATTTTGGGAAGTATACGATCCTCAAATGCTTTTTTATACTCAGAGTCTCCTGAACTCCTAGGCATGGGAACATTCAAAGTAAAACCTTTTCCTTCGCCTTCCCCTATTTCATCAATCGCACCTGTCCCCGGATAAAACGGAAACTGATGAATGCTAATAAACAAGACTTCTTTTTCTTGATAGAATTCATCTTGAGTTCCATTTCCGTGATGAACGTCCCAATCCAAAATTACGATCTTTTTTAGTCCTTTTGATAGAGCATATCTTGCGGTGATTGCCACATTGTTAAAAAGACAAAACCCCATACCCCGAGATCTCAAGGAATGATGACCAGGTGGTCGAACAAGAAGTAACGCCCTTTGGACATGATTTGAAAGAACCTTATCAACAGCCTCTAAACCACAACCAACGGCAAGCAAAGCCGAATCAAAAGAATCTTTACTTACCGGAGTATCTCCATCTAAATAACCACCACCTCTTTGAGAAACCTGCCTTACGTAATCAATGTAAGATTTTTTGTGAACAAGTTCTATTTCTTCCGTTGTGGCAAAACGTTTAGGCAACATAGTGAAACGATCATAAACCCCTGATTTGAGCAATTTTTCGTGGATTGCAATTAGTCGTTGCGGCGTTTCGGGGTGATAACTTCCTGTGTCGTGCTTTAAAAACAAATCATCAAAAAACAAACCTACTTTCATTCTATCAATTTAATATAAATTTCTTCTTTAGTACATTGTTTTTTCGAATATGCCCTTTTCTTACATGCTTTGGTATATATTGTCCATGATTTTTCTTGTATATTCTTTTCTTCGCTTTTCTAGAATTTCTGGAGTTTCGATTTCAACTTCCTCATCAGGCTTTACTTTAAAAATTGCTTGTCCCTTTTGAACAACTACTCCATCCTGTTTTACTAATTTTTCAACAATAGTTCCTGAGAATTCCGCTGGGATTTTATTGAACATTTTCATCACTTCAATTACGAATAGAGGTTGACCTGTTTCAAAATGACTTCCCACTTCAACATATGGTGGACTTGTGGGTGTTTCTCGGAAGTAAATCATTCCTCCCATGGGAGCTACAATAGTATCTGAAGTTCGTGGTGGTGGTGGAGATAAATGCTTAATGTATTCTTTTTGTCTTTGAGGATCATAATATTCACTTGGGAAAACAAGCCTTAAGTTCCGATCTAAATAAACATCAAAAATCTTACTTTCTAAACCTACATAGATAAGAATCTCCAAAAGTTCTAAACCTAAAGTATGTCCAATGTGAGCTGAAAGGATTTCCTTTTTTCCATCAATTTGGAATGTTTCTGTTAGTATTTTGTGAAGTTCGTAGAAGTTTTCCGGTAAATTTTTGTAATGATGATACAAATCTCGATAGAATTCCAAGCCCTTTTGAAGAAGTTCATGATCATGGAACCAGATTTTTTGAGAAGGTGGTGTATCCCGCTCATCGAGGTGTAAAAACCTATATAGATCATCTAAAACAATCAAAGGATTTTTTATCCATCGCACTCTTTGATTGGTGTCTAAAACAAAACTTTTGTTATAATTGTATCTTAACCAACCCGCTAAAAGATGAGGTTCTTTAAGGATTTGCTTTAAGGGTCTTGTTATAAGAGTAAGTTTGTAATCGATAATGTTTTTGATTGTATTTCCATAGAGCTTGATGTAGAAATTTTCCATGATTTCCCATGCTGTATCTACATCGATATTTCTCGCATGTTGAGCCAAATTGCCTACCATTGCAAGATAGGGCATTGTGACTTTTGTGTCGGGTCTTGCCATCTCATCCAAACCTAAAAGAAAATATACCATGCCCATGTGGAATTCTCGGTTGGTTTCTAAATCCACACCTCTTAACTCCATTCTTCTTAAAATATCCCCTAAGCGTTCCAAATTTTGCTTACGAGAATTTCCCCAAGAAACAATCAAAGCAATATTGGAGTCATAAGCACCTGCTAAGTGATAGTGAATAAAAGTTTTTGTATCTGGGTTTCGAATTCCAATTCCTTGATCATCCCGTAATTCATATTCTACGGGATCAGACCAATATTCAATGATTCCTCCAGCATGAGGTTGGAGAGCTTGATTCATGGCATTGAGACGCACCTCACCGCCAGCCAAATTCTTTAGATACCTTTCTGGTTTAGGAAGTCGCTTCCCATGTGCTGCACATAAAACCATAGCTTCGACAATGGATTCAACCTCAAAGTAATCATCAGGATTATTAGGGTTTCGGAAGCGAAGACCATAGACCATTTCCGTCACTCGATGTTCAACTTGAATACGAGTATTTACTTCCATGAAGTAAAAACCTTCATCCGAAACAATACACTCAAACGTAGAAGCTGAATTCAATCCCACAGCTTCCCCGAAACGTGCTCCTTGTTCTTCCATTTGACGAAGGAACTCTCGATCACGCTCTAAACGTTTTGCCCATTCGACTTTACCTTCTTTGTAGAGACGTTCTATCTCGTATGCATAAAGCTCATCGGTTATGGAAAGCTCCACTAATTTTTGTTCATACATTTGGATACTGCAATCACGTCCACCCAATGCAATTGCCCATTCTCCATTCCCTAAAAGCTGTATTTCATTGTGACGTGTGTTTTCTATATTTAATTCAATGAGAAAGTTTTTATTATCTGCAGGACCTAAAGCTTTTGCTTCTGATAAAACTTCCAATACAGCTGAAGGAACTTGATCTGCTGTTGTTACAATCCTTTGTCCTTTTCCACCACCTCCACCTACGTGTTTTAGACGAACTCTTTTCCCAGGATTTTGTTCTAAGATTTTCGCAATTTCTTCTTTTGCTTTTTTTTGTAAATCCTCTAGCGTAATGAGAGGAACACCTTTTTTGTAGCTTTGATTTAAAATTTCTTCGGCAAGTTCTTCATCATTGAGTTGATCGATGTTGGGTATATCAAATTGATGTTTTTGAATCAAATCTAATAAACCATTACGACCTTGAACTTTGTCAATTAAGGTTAATGAAGTGATATTATCAATACCTGGTGTAACTGAAACTTGAACTTTACGTGCAATTTTTTTAGCATTATCTTTGGAACCTGCCTTAAGGTGAACTCCTGATTCAGGTCCAACGAAACCAATACCTGCATTCTCAAGAGAAGAAACAAAGTGAGCATCCTCTGCCATGAAGCCATAACCAGCAAACACATGAGTATAATTATATTTTTTGCAAATGTTGATGATGTCTTGGATTCTCTGGTTGCGTTCATCTTGAGTTGCACCTGTATAATCGGGGATTCGGTGGACACGTTCAGGATCCCTGATTTGACGGAGCTCAGGAGCAAGAGTCTGAGGATAGACTACAGAATCTTTTTCTGATAACAGAATTCCATATCGTATCCCTAAGCCTTCGAACACATCCATTGCTTCTTTACGAATGGGACCTCTACACACAATCAATATGCTTAAGTGGTTGCAAGCGAAACTACGAACCCATTCACTTGGGGAGTCCAAATATTTGATTTTTGTGATTTCCTTTACAGACTTCATGGGCACCTTCTTTTGCTCAAAGAATTTGCTATACAACTTTCTTTATAAATACGTTTTTGTCAAATGTTTAAGATGGTTTATCCATCTGAAAATAAAGTCAAAACGAATCAGGTTTAAATTTATGAATAAAAAAACAAATTGAAAATAGAAAAGTCTTTCTTTTCTTAGTTTCTATATGAACCAAACTTTTGAAATCAAAACTATCTTCGACATCCTTCGTATCCTCAAAGAACACCCAGAAATTCTCCTACAAATCCGCTCCCTCATCCTCACCGAAGACCTCATCGAACTACCCAAAAAATTCGAAACCTTCGTTAATACTCAATTCCTACCTCTAAAACAAGACGTCGAAACCTTAAAACTAGATGTCGAAACCCTAAAACATAACTACATCTCACTAAAACAAACCGTAGACATCTTAAAACAAGATGTCGAAATCTTAAAACAAGATGTGGCTAAACTCAAGAACGACGTAAACGCTCTCAAAGGCTCAGACTTCGAACGTCGTGTCCGTGAAAAAGCCCCCGCCTTCTTCGGTAAACTCATCCGAAACTGCAAACTCCTGCACATCGAAAACCTCGCCACCTTCCTCGAACAAAAAGTCGATGAAGGCATCATTTCCGAAGATGAAAAAGACGACCTCCTCAACATCGATGTCGTAGTCTCCGGATACCTCAAATCCAACAAAAACATAAAGGTCCTCATCGCCGCCGAAGTCTCCTTGACCCTAAACGAAAATGACCTCATCAGAGTCAAAAGACGATCCGATATTCTCTCCAAAGCCTACCAACTTCAAACCATCCCAGTCCTCATCGGTGAAGCTGACCAATCCCTCCATTCCAAAGCCTCTGAACTAAATGTGATATTGATATAGTGTTTTTTAGAGTAAATCATTTGATTTGACATCCCATTGATAGCAAAAACACGTATTAACATGAAGCATAAAAGATTGGGTAGAAGTCCTATTTTCGTGTCTCAACTCTGTTTGGGAACTATGACTTTTGGTTCTTTTGTTTCAGAAGAAGAAAGTTTTCGAATCTTAGATAAAGCTTATGATTTTGGTATAAATTTTTTTGATACAGCTGAAATTTATCCTGTGCCACCCGATGAAAAATGGGTCTTTCGCACAGAAGAAATCTTGGGGAAATGGTTCAGGACCAAGCCTCGAGATTCAATCATTATAGCAACAAAAGTCAGTGGACCTTCTCATGGTTGGTTTGTACCCCCAGTTCGAAGTGGTTTGACTACTTTAGATCAACACCACATTACAAAGGCAATCGAAGGCAGTTTAAAAAGACTTCAAACGGATTATATTGATTTGTATCAAATCCACTGGAATGATCCGAGAGCTGATCACGAAGCCTATTATTACGAAATTTTATCTTCCCTGACGAAACTTAAAGAACAAGGGAAAATCCGGATTGCAGGCTGTTCCAACGAAACCCCGTGGGGATTAATGAAAAGTCTATGGGTGAGCGATAAGTATCACCTCATCCGATACGAAACCATACAAAACAATTACAGCATATTGAACCGAAGATTTGAAGACTCATTAGCAGAGATTTCTCGTAAAGAACAAGTGAGTTTACTTCCCTATTCACCCTTAGCTGGAGGTGTAACCACAGGAAAATACAACCAAGAAAATCCGCCAGAAAATGCTCGATTCAGTATTTACAAAAACATGGGGGAAAGACAAAAAAGACAAGTAAAAAAATACATCAACGAAAAAACCTTAGAAACCGTTAATAGACTTAAACCAATAGCAGAAAAACTCAACATTTCAACTACGACCTTATCCATAGCTTGGATTTTACAACAAGATTTTGTCGCATCTGTAATCTTTGGTGTAACAAACTCAGAACAACTTGATGAAATATTCAGTGCAACAGAAATTAAATTAGATAAAGAAATTTTGAAGGAAATTGATCAAATTTCGAACGATATCATGTATCCATTGGGATAAAGTATTTGTTTTCGTATGTTTCTTT
Organism: Leptospiraceae bacterium; assembly: GCA_025059995.1. Taxonomy (NCBI): domain Bacteria; kingdom Pseudomonadati; phylum Spirochaetota; class Leptospiria; order Leptospirales; family Leptospiraceae; species Leptospiraceae bacterium. The sequence goes on along the minus strand of JANXCF010000005.1, from coordinate 64,073 downwards.
ATTATTATTTACAAAATAAAGTAATCTTAAAATTTTGGTAATTGATATTTTCCTGACACGATAAATTCAATTTAAAAAAAGCAATTTCAAATAACAGTCAGGTTTTTAAAATCAAATTTCAAATATAACTAATAACCTAAAAGGATTAGACCTAAAGAGGGAAAAAAATGGAACTTAACAATCGCACCTTAAAAAACCTAGAAAAACCTCAAGGTTTGTATAGACCAGAATATCATAAAAACTCCTGTGGTGTGGGATTTGTAGCAGATTTTACAGGAAAAAAATCCAATCATATTGTCCGATTAGGATTACAAGTTATAAAAAAATTAGAGCATCGTGGTGCTGTCGGTGCTGACCCAGAAACAGGAGATGGCGCTGGCATCCAAATCCAAATCCCTGACAAGTTTTTCCGAAAAGTTATAGAAAATGAAAAACTACAAATACAACTTCCTGATTACGGAAGGTATGCTGTTGGATTTTTTTACATGCCACGAAGAAGAAGCCTTCGAGAAAAAGTCCAAAACATCATAGAAAAAGTAGTTCTTGATGAAGGACAAATCTTCTTAGGTTGGAGGGAAGTTCCTATCAACGAACAATATTGTGGTGAGTTGGCGAAAAAAACCCTACCGTTTTTTATGCAAGCTTTTGTAGAAGCAAATGAAAACATCCAAGATCAAATGGAGTTTGAACGAAAGTTGTTCTTGATTCGAAGAGTGATTGACCGAAGAATTCGGGCAGAGCTCAAATTAGATCGAAGTCAATACTACGTGCCTTCTTTTTCAAGTAGAACCATTAATTACAAGGGAATGCTCAAGGCTGATCAATTGATTAACTTCTATCCTGATATTACTGATCCTGATATAGAATCCGCTTATACCATGATACATATGAGATTTTCAACCAACACTCTACCCACATGGGACTTGGCACAACCATTCCGAATGATTGCTCATAATGGTGAAATCAATACCCTACGTGGAAATGTGAATTGGATGGAAGCCCGACAAATGGTAATGGCATCCAAATACTTTGGGAAGGACCTCAAAAGGATGCTTCCCATCATTATGGTGGGGCAAAGTGACTCTGCTACATTTGACTCGGTAGCAGAACTACTTTACATGGGGGGAAGAAGTTTACCTCATGCAATTATGATGATGATTCCTGAGGCATGGTCCAAAAATCCTGACATCGATGAAGATAAAAAAGCCTTTTATGAATACCATGCCATGTTGTTGGAACCATGGGATGGGCCAGCTGCGATTGTATTTTCTGATGGAAATGTAATTGGAGCTACGTTAGATAGAAATGGATTACGTCCAGCACGTTATATCGTTACAAAAGACAACATCGTAATCATGGCATCTGAAGTAGGTGTGATTCCCGTTGAACCAGAAAGGATTGTCAAAAGTGGAAGGTTGCAACCTGGAAAAATGTTTTTTATCGATCTCAACGAAGGAAGGATTGTTGAAGACGAAGAAATCAAACATAGGATTGTTAAACAAAAACCCTACAAAGAATGGATTAAAAAATATACAATTCGATTAGAGGAACTACCTGATCCTCCTTTTATACCTCAGCCAGATCATTCAACCGTTGTTGAAAGACAAAGAATCTTTGGATACACTACAGAAGATGTTTATCAGACAATGAAACCGATGGCGGAGAAAGGAGAAGAACCTACGGGAGCAATGGGAGATGATGTTTCTTTAGCAATCTTATCGTCTGAACCCCAACCCTTGTTTCGTTATTTTAAACAAGTATTTGCTCAAGTTACTAATCCTCCGATTGATCCCATTCGTGAAGAAATTGTAATGGATTTGACAAGCTACTTAGGACCAGAAGGAAATCTTTTGGATGAAAAACCTGAATATGCACATCGAATAGAATTGAAAAATCCCATACTCACCAACAACGAACTAGAAAAAATACGAAGCATTTCCATTGGAAAATTCAAAACCATAACGATAAATATTCTCTTCGATCCTGATCAAAAACATGGAATGAGAAATCGTCTAGATCAAATTTGTGATGAAGCTGCACAAGCAATACGAAAAGGTTATAACATCATCATACTTTCCGATAGGGGCGTTGCAAGAAATATGGCTCCTATACCTAGTTTATTAGCCACCGCAGGAGTTCATCATTTTCTCATACGTGCAGGTTTAAGAACAAAAACCAGCATTATTGTTGAGTCGGGAGAACCACGAGAAGTCGCTCATTTTGCGATGTTGATTGGTTATGGAGCGAATGCAATCAATCCCTACTTGGCTTTTGAAACTATTTACGATTTAGTGAAACAAGGTATTTTAGGAGAAATCCGAGATTTCCGAGAAGCCCGAAAAAACTACATCAAAGCAATCCAAAAAGGATTATTAAAGATTTTTAGTAAGATGGGAATTTCTACATTGCAAAGTTACTGTGGAGCTCAAATTTATGAAGCAGTGGGATTAGACTCAGAGTTAGTAAATCTATACTTCACTGGCACACCCACCCATATCGAGGGACTCAGTCTTGAGATGCTCGAAGAAGAAACAGTACGTCGTCATCGAAAAGCATTCGATAAAAACTTAATTCCTGGTCAGCTCCACGTAGGTGGGATACATTATTGGAGGAAATACTCAGAGTCTCACCTTTTGACTCCCATGACCATTTTTAAACTCCAGCAAGCTGCCATAAGAAATGATTATGACTTATACAAAGAATTCAGTCGAGACATCTATGAAGGAAATAAAGACAAGATCACTTTACGTAGTCTTTTTGAATTGGATTATTCAGAACCTCCTGTCCCTATTGAAGAAGTCGAACCAGAAGAATCCATTCTAAAAAGATTTCATACTGGAGCCATGAGTTTTGGGGCTCTTTCTTGGGAAGCTCATGTCAATATCGCAATTGCAATGAATCGAATTGGCGGAAAATCCAACTCCGGAGAGGGTGGAGAAGATCCAATACGATATAAGCCACTACCTAATGGGGATAGCATGAATAGTGCCATCAAGCAAGTAGCTTCTGGTCGATTTGGCGTAACAACGAATTATTTGGTGAATGCATCAGACATACAAATCAAAATCGCACAAGGAGCTAAACCAGGAGAAGGTGGACAACTCCCCGGCTTCAAAGTGGATAAAATCATTGCCAAAATCCGGCACTCAACGCCAGGTGTGACTTTGATTTCTCCACCACCACATCACGATATTTATTCCATTGAAGATTTAGCCCAATTGATTTTCGATTTAAAAAACGTCAATCCCACAGCAAGAATTAGTGTAAAATTAGTTTCTTGTGTGGGGGTAGGGACAATTGCAGCAGGAGTTGCTAAAGCTCATGCTGATCACATCCTGATCTCAGGACATGATGGAGGAACCGGAGCAAGCCCCATTTCTTCGATACATTACGCAGGAACTCCATGGGAAATCGGACTTTCAGAAACTCAACAAACATTGCTCATACAAGGACTAAGAGACAGAGTTGTGTTAGCCACTGATGGAAAAATGATGAATGGTTTAGATGTTGTTTATGCCGCATTACTCGGAGCTGAAGAATTTGGTTTTGCCACTTCTGCCATGATTGTCATGGGTTGCATTATGATGAGAAAATGCCATCTCAATACTTGTCCTGTTGGGGTTGCAACGCAAAATCCTATACTTCGTAAAAAATTCACGGGAAAACCAGAGTATCTAATAAACTACCTCTATTTTGTTGCAAGGGAAGTTCGAGAATACATGGCGAAACTCGGCTATCGAACAATGAATGAAATGATAGGTCAGGTTCATCGTATTAAGTTTAATAAACCTCGTGATCACTGGAAAGCTCGTGGTATCTACATGGGAAATATTCTAAGAAAAGTCACCCCTTATCCTAATACACAACTCTACTGCACCAAAAAACAGGATCACGGATTAGAAAAACAGTTGGATTATAAAATCATGGATAAAATCAAAGATGCTATTGAGAATTTCAATCCGGTTGAACTCCATCTGGACATTAACAACGAAAATCGAGCTTTCGGAACCATAATCTCAGGAGAAATTGCAAGAAGATATGGAAACGAAGGATTACCAGAAGATACTATCAAAATTTACTTAAGAGGTTATGCTGGTCAAAGTTTCGGTGCCTTCTTAACAAAAGGGGTTACACTCCACTTAAAAGGACAAGCAAATGATTACGTTGGGAAAGGCTTGAGTGGCGGAAAAATCATTATCCAAACTCCAGAAGAGTCTGAGTTAGATCCATCAGAAAACATAATTATTGGTAATACTTGTTTCTATGGTGCTACATCAGGGGAAGCTTATATTAATGGAGTAGCGGGAGAAAGATTTGCCGTCAGAAACTCAGGCGTGTATGCAGTGGTTGAAGGTGTAGGCGATCATGGCTGTGAATATATGACTGCTGGCAGGGTAATCATCCTGGGTAAAACAGGAAGAAACTTTGCAGCGGGTATGTCCGGTGGCATTGCGTATGTTTGGGATCCAGAGAAAGTATTCGAAAGAAACGTCAACTTATCTATGGTGGACATAGAAGAACTTATCAACCCAAAAGAAATAGAGTTTGTGAAGAATATGCTCACTAAACATTATCAATACACAAAATCAAAAAGAGCAAAAGAAATCTTAGACAACTGGGAAAACGAAATTGGTAATTTCGTAAAAGTAATGCCAGGTGATTACAAATTGGCTTTACAGAAATTAGAAGAAGAAGAATTATCAGGTTTAAAAGAAAAAGAAGAAGAAATCGAGGAGGTGCTCCATGGGTAAAATCACAGGTTTTTTAGAATACAAAAGAAGTGACATCCCAAGGGAACCAGTCGAAAAAAGAGTCACTCACTTCAAAGAATTTGAAAAATCCTACGATGATACAACAGCGCGAATCCAAGCAGCTCGCTGCATGGATTGTGGAATCCCTTTTTGTCAAGGTGATACTGGATGTCCTGTTGATAACTTAATCCCTGAGTGGAACGAATTGGTTTATCACGGACAGTGGAAAGAAGCATTGGATCGACTGCATCAAACGAATAATTTTCCTGAGTTTACAGGTATGCTTTGTCCAGCTCCTTGTGAATACGCCTGCACATTAGGTTTGATTGATAACCCCGTCTCTATCAAAAATATCGAACGAACGATCATTGAAAGAGGTTTCGAAGAAGGTTGGGTAGAACCTCTTCCTCCTGATTTTTTAACAGGTAAAAAAGTTGCCATCGTGGGATCAGGTCCAGCAGGATTAGCTGCTGCTCAACAACTTGCAAGAAAAGGACATTCCGTTACCGTCTTTGAACGTGAAGATCGAATCGGCGGGTTACTTCGATACGGAATACCGGACTTCAAAATGGAAAAGTGGCGTATTGATCGAAGACTGGAACAGCTTAAGATGGAAGGAGTCAAATTCAAAACCAAGGTTAACGTGGGAGTGGACATTTCTATCCAACAACTCCAAAAAGAATTCGATGCTATTATATTAGCTATAGGAGCTGAAGAACCAAGAAAAGTAAACATCCCCGGGTCTGACTTAAAGGGAATCTACTATGCAATGGATTATTTGGTTCAAGCCAACCGTATCGTTGCAGGAGACAATGTCGAAAATCCTATCGATGCAAAAGGCAAACACGTAGTAGTAATTGGTGGAGGGGATACTGCTTCCGATTGTATTGGAACCGCCAATCGGCAGGGAGCAAAATCTGTGACACAATTGGATTATAACCCCATTCCTCCTCTAAAACGAAGTCCTCAAGAACCATGGCCTTTGTATCCACGTATCTTGAGAACTTCTACCTCTCAGGAAGAAGGAGTAATACGAAAATGGGCAGCTCATGCAAAAGGTTTCAAAGGTGACTCCAACGGAAACGTGATAGCTGTTTATGGAAATGAAGTCATGAAAAAATCAAGAATTGAAATTTATGATATCCCCAACACAGAATTTGAGATTCCAGCAGACTTAGTTTTTATCGCTATTGGATTCAGTGGTCCAAAGAAATCGCCTCTCATAGAACAATTAAAAGAAATCGGAGTCGAATTTGATCCATTCGGAAACATAAAAGCTTCATTTGGAATTGGAGGAAATCACTTTAAAACCACTGTCCCAGGAATATTTGCTTGTGGTGATGCTCGTAGAGGGCAATCCTTGATTGTTTGGGCAATTTCAGAAGGAAGAAAATGCGCTGACGTAGTGGATGAATATTTGCAAGAATAAATTACTCGTTGGGAAATACTTTTAAAGGAATGGATCGTCTATATTGATTGCTGAAACTGATATTTAAAAAATACTTTATTCTTCGAAAATTTTTTCCCGGATACTTTCGTTCAACATCAAAGAAGAAATGATACTTGCTCGTTCAGGCGGTAATTGTGAAAGTAAAAAAGGAACAATTGAAGGAGTTCCTTCCTCTTCTGCCAATTCTTCCATTCTTAAAAAGACCTCCACAATATCCAGATTATTCCATCCTTGAATCATATCAATCACGGCTTGGGGTGGCATTGCATTCAGTCTTCTTGCCATATTTTCAATCAATCTATTTTTTTCTTTTCTTGCATTTTCAATCTCTTGAAGTTTTTGTTTTTGTTTTTCGATATTTTCTTTTTCGCTTTCTAATTCTTTTTCTTTTTCTGTTAGTGATTTTTGTTTTTCTTCTAATTGGAGTTTGAGTTCCTCAAGTTTGACTTTTTCTTCTTGTAAGATTTCTTTTTCTTTTTCTAACTGCTCTTTTTCAATCAACAAAAAGTTGGCTTGCGTTTGATCTACGGGGGGTGGTTCTTTCTTCAAGAAGGGAATATAATCTCTTAGGGTAATTATGCCCCACTGATCTAACAAATACAAATAAACACCTATCAAAAAGAAAATTAAGAAAATCAAGTATAAAAGTTTGATTTTTGGAGAAACCATTTTACTTACTCCATTTATTGATGATTCGATCTAAAGTTGTTATCTTTTCTGTGATTTTCTTCTTCAAAACTTTTGTGTAGTATTCGTAATATTCTCCTTCGAATCTTCTTTTTGGAATTGGAAAAAGATTCTTTTCAAACTCATGTTTATTCGTTGAATCATTATTCAATAATTTACTTTCATAATGAAATTCCTCGTTGTTGATAAAACTTTTGTAGGGCTTCTCTTCTTCTTGTTTGGAGGTCCCTGGTTGTTTCTTTCTTATCTGGTCTTTTTGGAAGAGTTTTTTTAATATCCTTATCATCTTCTTTCTGCTTCATCGAGTAAATATTATTCTGATTGAGTTCAAATAATTCTTTTTGTTCTGACTTTTTCAATTGTTTTTCATATTCGTTTTTTTGGTTTTGGATCAAGGTTTCTACTATCTTTCTATTTTTTGTTTTTTCAACTAATTTTTTTCTTTTTTCTTCTAACTCTGGTTGTAGCTCCGCTATGAGCTTTTCCACTGATTTTTTTTGATTTTCAATGCGATTTAAAAATGCCTCAAAAGTCCGATAAAATTGAATAGCCTCCGGCATTTTGATCATCTTGGGGAGTTTTTCTAATTCTTGTTGGTATTGTTCTTCGAGGATTCTTAATTTTTCTTTTTCTGCATTGATTTTTGATAAGACTTCACCCAGCTCTTGCATTGCTAATTCTTCTTCAATTGTTCGCAGTCTTAACAGTGGTTCTAAAGATGATTGAAAACGTTTATACTTCATAATCTAACCTACAATCTTTTTCATCAATTCTATTGTTTCCTCGAGTGTAAAGCCTTGTTCGATTGGTTGTTGGAGGAAAGCTCGAATTTGAGGCATCTTTTCAATGGCTATATCCAGATCAGGATTGCTTCCTTTTGCATATGCTCCTAATTGAATTAAATCTTCATTTTGTCTGTAAACAGAAAGCCATGAACGTATTTTCATAGCTAATTTTGCATGTTCTTCACTTACTACATTCGGCATAACACGAGAAATAGATTCAGTAATTTCTATTGCTGGATAATGATTCCTTTGAGCTAATTTTCTACTCAAGATAATATGACCATCCAAAATCCCACGAGCTGCATCAGCCACAGGATCATTCATATCATCTGCTTCGACCAGAACACTATAAAATCCCGTAATGGTTCCCTTTTTACTCACTCCTGCTCTTTCTATTAATCTACTTAACTTGAGCCAAGTGCTCTGTGGATAACCTCCAGGTCCTAGAGGGTCTCCAATAGCAATTCCAATTTCCCTCAAAGCGAAACTGAAACGTGTGACCGAGTCCATAAACAAATTTACATCTTTCCCTTGATCACGAAAATATTCTGCAATCGAAGTTGCAAAATAAGCGGCATATACTTTCTCTAAAGAACTTTTATCACTTGTTGCTACAATTACAATAGAGCGCTGTAAGCCTTCCCTTCCTAAATCCCTTTCTATAAATTCTCTTACTTCTCTGCCGCGTTCGCCAACTAAACAAATCACATTGATATCAGCAGTGGTATATTTAGCAATCATTCCTAAAAGAGTGGATTTCCCTACACCTGTTCCTGCAAAAATCCCAATCCTTTGACCTTTCCCAACCGACAGTAGTCCATCAATCGCTTTGATACCTGTAACCATGATGGTATTTATGGGGTCTCTTTCCATGGGGTTTGGTGGTGGATTATCGGCATTTCGATATTCTCCTTCAAAAATCTCTAACTCTCCATCGATTGGGTGCCCCAAACCATCAAAAACTCTTCCAATCATTTTTTCTGATACTAAAATTTGTGCTTTTCTGTTTGTGTTGTGAACGTTTGCTTTGGGTAAAATCCCCTCAGGTGATCCAAAAGGCATCAATATCAAATTCTTACCCCTAAAGCCCATGACCTCACAAAATAAGTATTCGCCACTTTCTTTTTCGACACGACATATATCTCCGATAGCGGTATCTGGTGGTCCCTCAGAAATGATGGTAAAACCACCAACTTCTTTAACCCTCCCTAAAGGCAAAATGGTATTTGTCTCTTCAATTACTTTGAAGTATTTTCTTAAAATTGTTGAAGAATTTTGCATAAGAACACTTAAGCCAAGAAAACAATATTTGTCAAATAATTAGTTGATTTTTGTATTTGAATAATTTTTATGAATTTCAATGAAAAGCATCGATGTATTAAAACTTTTAGACCAATATGAAGTTTTAAATAAACCTCTTCAAGAAATGATTGATGACTATTATAGAAGTAATGCATTACTTCCCGTATACTTATATGAAAATAAACTCATAAATGAAAAAAAGCTCTACCAACTAAACCAGTCTGAATTCGAATTAAATGAAAGTAAGGTCATAAAAATCAAAGATTTTGAAATATACGGAAAAACATACCCCAAATATTATATCAGTGGAGATTTTTTTGGTATCTTTCAATTGAAAGATAGTCGTGTTTTTATTACACTTTCGGATGTAAGTGGAAAGGGTTTAGAAGCCGGAATACTTGCTTTAATGCTTTCCTATTATATAACCCATGAGCTTAATTATACAAGCCTTACCCCCCAAGCTTTACTAAAAAAAATCAATCAATTGAGTTTAGAGATTTTTGATGACATCAAATTTGCAACTTTTACTATTTTATTATTAGACTTACTTTCAGGAACGATTGAATATGCAGCGGCAGGATGTCCACCTTTGCTTCACTACATACATAGAGAAAATACCTTAAAAGAAATCGATTTGCTAAACATCCCCCTTGGGATTGAAAATGATTTCATCTTTAAAGGAAAAAAAATCGATCTCAATCCCGGTGATGTAATTTTGTGCTATACCGATGGAGCTTATGAACAAGAAAACAAAAAAGGACAACAATACGGATTGGAAAGACTAAAAAAAGCCTTGAAAAAAAACTTAAACAAAAGTAGTAAACATTTAGTTCAAAAGCTTTATTTTGACCTTAGGTTTTTTCGAATGTTTGTCCCTCAGTTTGATGATACAACCTATTTAGTGATTAAATACAATAAAAAAACTCGATGATAAAATGAAGAATCATTTGGAACTTTATGGAGAAATTGCTTCCCATGGTCGAGGAGAAGGTATTGCTGTTATTATTGAACCCTTTAGTTATTACATATCAGAAGAACTCATTTTTGACTCTGAACTAAGAAGAGAAGAACTAAAAAAATTTCATCACTATTTACGAACTACTATCAATAAAATAAAAACCACTCAAAGTGAACTACCAGAGAGCTTGAGGGATTTGTTAGAAATTCAAATTCATTTTTTACGAGATCCTATTTTCATTGATGCTGTTGAAAAAAAAATTTTAAACGAAGGGAAAAATGTAGCTCTAGCTGTTTATCAAGGTTCTTTGGAATTAAAGAAATTTTTCCACGAACAAGCACCAGTTCTTATTCAACAACGATGGATCGACTTACAAGACGCCATCCACCAACTGTTAGAAGAAATTTTGAAAATATCCTATATCGAAAAATCTATAAATAAAATTGAATTACAATGTCAAAAAAATTGTAATTATATTTTAGTTGCTCAAGAAATTAGCCCATTATTGTTTTTAAAAATTCCCAAACCAAGAGGACTCATCCTAAAAGATGGTTCTTTGATGGATCACTTGTCATTACTTGCTACCAATCAAGGAATCCCTATTTTGATCCAAGTTTTTCCCAAAGAGAATTTCTATAAAATCCACGATGGAGATTGGATTGTCATCAATACTGACAAAGGTAAAGCTATTATCAAAAAAGAACCACCACCTGAAATCAATCTTATATCAGAAATTCTACCAAAAACCCAGAAAAAACGCTATACGCAAAATGAAGTGACAATATCCATCAATGCAGATGATATAGAAATCATAAAAAACCATAAAAACCATTACTATCTTTCCGTGGGATTATTTCGAACTGAATTTTTGTATATTAAAGATCCGAGTTTAATCTATGATTTAAATAAAGCAACACATACTTATCGAGAGATCTTTTTGAATTTCGATGAACATGAAATCCTAACTTTACGTCTCATTGATGTGAACGAAGATAAATATAGTTATTACCTTTATAGTTCTCCAGAAAACCGAAACAAAAGAGGAGTGGAGTATTATAAATCAGAAATCACCATCATAAAAAACCAAATCCGAAGTATCTTCAAAGCATTGCAGGATTTATCTAACATCAATTGGACCTTACGCATATTAATACCCATGGTAGCGAATTACGAAGACTGGAGGTTTGTATTTGAATTAATCTTAGAAGAAAGAAACCATATTCGTTTGGAGTCGAGTCCTAAAATTCAAATTGGTATTATGCTGGAAATCCCCTCTGTTTTTTTTAATCTACATCAATTAGAGAAAGAAGTGGATTTTTTTAGCATTGGCACTAATGACTTATTATCCATGTTTATAGGAAAACATAGAAACTTGATTTCAGAAGAAGATATCTATGATCCTTCTTTTTATCGAATGCTGTTCTTTACTTTAAATTCCCTTCAAAAAGAAATTGGTATTTGTGGAGCCATCGCCACTAGATTGGATCTTATACCTCTACTTTATTATTCTCAAGTTCGTAATTTTAGTGTTCCTTTGGGATTATATTCAAAAATATATGATTTTTTTAGTAATTATGATTTCTTTGAGAAATTCCAATCCGAATTCAAAAATTTGATTTTATTTTCAAAAACCAAAAAAGAAATGAAAGAAAACCTCAAATCAATTTTTAATTCCTATTTTTCGAAATCTAATTTATATTTATAAAAAAATTCTACCATTTTTTTATAATGACTACCTTCCCAGTAAACTTTTTTGCATTTCTCACAAACATAGAAACCTTCATACGTCTCCATAAGCCAAACGGGTATGGGTTGGAGTTCTAAAATTTCAGAGCTATCAACATACTTTAAGATTGAATTACAAATACTACAACGTTGAAAAGGCTTTATCTTGAGATGAAAATGACTCAAAATCTCTTGCAATTGTTCGCTTGGGGTTCTGCTAATGAGATAGTAACCATATTCTAGTCGTTTCTGCTTTAAAATTCCTTTATCCTGAGTTAATAAAACTCTCTTTTCTTGATTCGAAATCTGAATCAACTCAAAATCATTCCATTTAGGATTAAATAATACATCAATCCCTAATAGACGTAAATACCTTGTTAGTTTTCCTAAATGAACATCTGCAATAAACTTTTGCTTGAATTTGATTTTGTATTTTTTTACGTATTCTTTTTTTTCTTCGCAAGTTAGTTTTGTTGAGGTTAAGATTTCCCTTAGAATTTCCCTATCCATTTGAAAAAACATTGGATAAAGAGAAATCCTATCATTATGTTCTATTATCTGATTTAGGTATGTAATCGTTTGATTTCTTAAAACCAAAAAGATTTCTGTATGTGGCACCCCCAAAGACTCAACGACGTCCTTGATGGTTCGTCTTCCATAAAACGCAACTCGCATTGAAGAAACTTTTGATAGAAATACTAACTTTCCATAAAATCGGAGCTCTACTACTTTCATTTCTTTAAAAAGAATTTGATTTCATAATTTTATTTTCAATATTGGCATTTATATGAGTAAACAAAAAAAATACTTAATAAACTACTTTAAGCTTTCATTCTTTCTTTATTTTCTTTTGATTGTTTTATCCTCATGTATCAACGAGAACACTACATTTTTAAAAGAAGTATATGCAGAATCACCTTTAAAAAACAAAAAGAATTTTGTAGGGATTTATGAACTCCAGCAACGATTTTATGAAATCTATGAATTGTATAAAGATTCTGTGGTCTTTATAAGCACCGAAAAAACTGTTCGGATAGAGAATCCGTTTTATAATGATCCGTTTTTGAGGCGTTTTTTTAACATCCCGCAACTACCTGAGACCCAAAAACAACGGGGCTTGGGGACTGGCTTTATCATCTCGAGTGATGGATATATCTGCACTAATCATCATGTGATAGCAGGAATGGACGTCGTCAAAGTCTCTATAAAGGGAAAAGAATATAATGCCAAAATTGTCGGTTCCGATAGATTTGTGGATATTGCTCTTTTGAAAGTGGATGGAGTTAAGGATTTACAACCCGTTTACTTTGGAGACTCCGATAAAGTCAAGGTAGGTGACTGGGCAATTGCTATAGGAAACCCTTTTGGTCTTGACAGAACTTTCACGGTTGGAGTGATTAGCGCAGTTGCAAGAAAAGACGTAGATCAGATGGGCAATTCCCATATCCAGACAGATGCATCCATTAATCCCGGAAACTCAGGCGGTCCCCTAATCAACATTGACGGAGAAGTTATTGGTGTAAATAGAATGATTTATTCCCAAACAGGAGGAAACTTAGGTATTGGGTTTGCAATACCCATCAACACAGCGAAAACAGTAATAGAACAACTAAGACTACATGGTAAAGTCAAAAGAGGATACATAGGCATACAAATAGCTTCTTTAACAGAAGAACTAGCCCAAGAATTAGGAGTACGAGAACGAAAAGGAGTCGTAATCATAAGTATTTTGGAAAATAGTCCAGCCGACAAAGCCAAATTACAAGTAGGAGATGTAATCCTTTCTGCAAATGATAAAGAAGTTAACGAACCTGATGATTTAATACGGATTGTAAATGAAACCCCCATTGGAAAAATCATAAAGCTCCGAATCAATAGAAAAAATCAAATTCTAACAGTCATGGTAGTCGTAGAAGAAAGACCCCAATAATGGCATTTCTCTCCATACAAAATCTTCACACCTACTATGTCACAAAAAAAAGACTATTTACCCCAAAACTAACGATATATGCATTAAAAGACTTTTCGCTAAATGTTCAAAAGGGAGAATTCATTGCTATCGTGGGAGAGTCTGGTTGTGGAAAAACTACTTTAGGTAATACCCTTGTAGGATTACTAACACCAACGAAAGGGAAAGTTATTTATCACGGTCAAGAAATTTTATCTCCTCAGACGAATTTACTAAAAAGAAACTTAGATTTAAGAAAAAAGTTTCAGATGATTTTTCAAGACCCTTACTCCTCACTTAATCCCAAACATACAATCAAAACATATCTTTCGTCTGCACTGAAAATCCACCAAAAGAAAGAGATTGATGAAAGCTTAAAATACTATTTGTCATTGGTTCATTTACCTCTTGATATTTTAAAGCGCTATCCTCATGAGCTTTCTGGGGGACAACGACAAAGAGTGAGTATTGCTCGAGCAATATCATTACAACCTGAGGTATTGGTTTGTGACGAAATCACTTCGGCTTTGGATGTTTCCGTCCAAGCATATATTTTAGAACTACTTAAAGAATTACAAGAAAAATTCAATCTGACAATTTTCTTGATCACTCATGATTTATCTATTGTTCGCTATATAAGCACTAAAGTCTGTGTGATGTATGGCGGAGAAATCATGGAAATAGCTCCAACCAAAGAGCTCTTTTCAAACCCAAAGCATCCCTACACGAAAGCCCTATTGGAGTCAGTTCCTACCTTGAATCGAAAACGAAAACCCAAACTCTTAGAAGGAGAACCACCAAAAACCAATCAAATTTATAACTATTGTATTTTCTATGATCGCTGCTCAATACGAAAAGATTTGTGTAGAACTCAAAAACCAAACATGATAGAAAATAACAATCATCAAGTAAAATGCTTCTTTAGTAATTAATTTATATCCAGAACAAGGTCTTTCTTGCTCATGTCCATCACATAGACATCTATGATATGACCCGACTTTAACTGCAACTTTCCTCTCTTGCGAAACAACCCCTTCAATCTTTCATCCTTTATCTTGCGATACGTTTCCTCCGATATCTGTATCTGATTGCCCACTCCATAATTTTCTAATCGACTCGCTATGTTCACCGTATCCCCCCATACATCATATATAAACTTCTTTGTCCCTATCACACCAGCCACTATCCTACCACTATTTATACCTATTCTCATCATTATATCCAATCCTCTCTCTCGATTCATCCTCTCTATTTCCCCTATCATCCCCATTGCAAACCTCACTATGTTGTCCGCATGCCAATCGTCATACTCAGGTATACCCGTAGCCGCCATATAACAGTCCCCTATTGTCTTTATCTTCTCTACTTTATACCTGTCCGTTATCTTATCAAACCTCGTAAACAACTCATTCAACGTCGACACTAACTCTCTCGGTTCCAGATCCTTACTCCAACTCGTAAAGTTCACCATGTCTGCAAACAGTATACTCGCTTCATTATATCCATCCGCTATCAAATCCTCATGACTCTCAAACAATCGATAAGCTATCGGCTTCGGTAATATATTCAATAATAACTTAAATGTCTTATTCTTCTCTTGCTCTAATAACTCTATATAAATCTTATTCAATGACTCGTATTCTTTTATTTTCCTCATCATCTCTATGAAATCCATTTGTAGTTGAGCTATCTCATCTTTTCCATTCACTACCATCAAATCTCTTATGTCCTCAGGATGATTCTTTATGTGGTTTATCTCCTCATTCAGATGTTGTAATCTTTTCACAACTTTATTAAAAATATCCCTCCTTAGAAGAAAGAAAGAGACCATAATAATTATTAAAGTGAACACCAATATTGAAAGTAGTAAGTAAACATTATATTTCACGTAGGTTTTGGGAAATTCAATAGATAAATAGTAAATGGGTTTTCCAAAGTAATCAAAAATATATACCCTCCCTTCGTTGTAAAACAGACTTTCTCTTTTCAATTCAACGGAGTCTTTGATATTAGTCGCATCAGTAAGCTTTTCTAACGAGACATTATACTGGATATCATTTTGGAGTTGTTTAAGAAAACGATCATCAATGACTTTACCAAATACCATTGTTCCATGAGAATTTTTATAATTTTCTTTGAACCATAAAACTCCACGAGTAGCAAACATAATTAAACCTTTCTCAGAAAAAAGAAATCCAGTAATCTCCTCCTCTCTTTTAGTCAGATGAGGGATATTTCTTTGAGAAAAAAAGTTTTGCAAATCTTTGGGAATATCACTAATGGTTCCATCAGGATTAAATAAATATAGTTCTTTTAGACTTCCATCTTTCTGGATGGTGGCAATCAACTGTAAACCTAAATTCCTCACACTAACCAAAAATTCTCTTTCAATGAAATCAGGATATAAATTTTGAAAATACTTCACAGGGGCATCGTAATCCACCCATTCCACCAAGAGCTGAGATAATTCTTTTTTCTTTTGATGAAGCCTTTTTTCAATGCTAATTAATATTTCTTTATGAATTCTTGATTGTTGAATTTCCGAAAGTACGATGAAAAAAATACTCAAAAGAATAATTCCAATTAAGGTTGGTAAAATTAAAAAATTGATAAAGGAAAAGAAAATTTTCGTATTGATAGTTTCTTTTTTCATACCACTTAACTGACTTATAACCAAGTATAATTATAAAGTCAAGTATGAAGTATAGTTTTAAAAACTAGATATGATATTCTTTTATAATGCTATGAATATGTTGGATTTCTTTTTCGATTTCGCTAACTTGTTGATGGTTCGTCTGTACTGCTTTCGTTAGTTGTGCAGATTCTTCTAAAAAGGAATCTAAACTTTGAGAAACTTTTTGTAATGAATCCGAAACATTATTGATATATTTAGCGTTTTCTCTTATGGATATGGTCTGTTCTTCAACTGCTGAGACAATCACAGAGTTTACGTTTTCTAAAGTCAAAAAATCTTCTTTAAGAGTGGCCATGGATTGAATTGTGCTTTCTAATTCTTTTCGTATCACTTGGGATAATTCTTTGAGTTTAATAGTATGATTTTTGGTTTCATAGGCCAAGTTCTTGATTTCGTTTGCAACAACAGTAAATCCTTTGCCGTGCTCTCCTGCTGATGCTGCTTCAATAGCGGCATTCAATGCCAGTAAATTTGTTTGCTCAGCAATACTATTAATTGAGTCTGTAAAACTCAAAATTGTTTTAATATGTTCTACTAAATTAAAAATGGTGTGATTGGCTTTTTGCAAGGATTCAGCTGTTTTTTTTGTGATTTCATAAGATTCGGAATTTTTTTTCGAAACTTCTTTCGTCGAAATACTAAACTCCTCCATTGATGCTGATATATTCTGCAAAAGTTTATCGATCTCTTTGATTTGATTAGCCATGAATCGAACTTTTTGAATATATTCATCTGAAAAACTTGCCAACGAATTAGTGGATTGCTTGAGTTCATTATAAACTTCCTGAAGGCGAGAAAGGGTATCTTGAAGTTCTCCTATCATCCCCCCTGCATTGATTAATAAATTTAACAATGCTTTTTCTAAGAAACCAAGTTCATCGTTTCTTCTTGTATTGAAATTTATACTTAAATTTTTTTCTACCATTTCGTTAGTTTTATCAATCAGCTCTTGGATTCTTGCTTTCATATGATCAAGAGATCGAAATGCCAAGGATACAATTAAAACACTTAAAACAATTACAATAATGATGGAAATGAAGAAAGGAAAATTAAGAAAATATTGAAGCAAGAAGAAAATCAGATTGAAAAAAGTAAAGAATATTACATAACTTTTAATTCTATTGATTGGGCTTGTTTGCCTAAATATTGTAGGTTCAAATTCTTTTTTTCCTTCTCGGATTTCCCTATATAAATCTTCATGCCGTTGTTTCTCTTCATTATCAGCACGTCTTCTAACGGAAATGTATCCTATGTTTTTCCCGTTTTTCTTTATAGGAGCTACATTTGCATCTACCCAATAATAATTCCCATTTTTTGATCGATTCTTGACATATCCTCTCCATGGTAAACCCATTTGCAGGGTTTGCCAGAGATCATAAAAAGCACTTCGTGGCATATCAGGATGTCGAACGATACTATGAGGTTTTCCTATTAACTCGCCTCTTTCATACTCACTGATTTCTTCGAAAGCACGATTAGCATAAATGATTTTTCCCGTAAGATCCGTTTTGGAAACCAAAACCGGATTTTCTTCTTTAAAGTGATTCTCTATCGAAGTAATAAACACATTCAAACGTTTCTGCTCATCTTTGATTTTTTCTTTTCTTTCTTGAATAATCTTTTTTAAAACTTTTAACTTCATAGAAATAAATTTTTATTTTATATCGGATTTTTAAAGAATAATTTTG
Source organism: Leptospiraceae bacterium (assembly GCA_025059995.1). Lineage (NCBI taxonomy): Bacteria > Pseudomonadati > Spirochaetota > Leptospiria > Leptospirales > Leptospiraceae > Leptospiraceae bacterium. The sequence goes on along the minus strand of JANXCF010000005.1, from coordinate 46,084 downwards.
GAATATAGAAAAGAATTTTAATGAAGTAATATAAAAATTAGTAGGAAGTATTTACATTTTCTTTCTGATTTTCGCTCCTTTCTCTTTTTTTCTTTCTTTTTGTTAGATAAATTTGATTCGCAGACTCAGCAATATAAATAGTTCGATTTTCCATCTGTTGGGAATTTCTCTTGAGTTCTCGAGAGATGGTGGATGGGTTTCTGTTCAAAATTTTAGCAATTTTCGTAATAGTATAGCCTTCACCATATAAGCGTTCAATTTCTTTTCTTTCATTTAAACTAAGGTGTTTGTATTTCATATAGATATAAATAATAAAATTCTAAATTTAATGACAATACTTTATCATTATAATCATTATAGAACAGTGTGATAATAAAATTTAAAATTTGGTTTTTTTTATTATTTTTTATTTATACTATTAAATCTAAATTAAACATCAATGTTGTTTATTCTTTTTAACGTCTTCTCGAGTTCTTTTTCTGGCAAAGGTGGTGAGAAAAAGTATCCCTGTGCATATCGAATACCTAGATTCTTCAACAATTCTAAAGTATTAAGATCTTCCAAGCCTTCTGCAACTACTTCAAGATTTAAGCTATTAGCAATAGAAACGATAGCTTCTACAATTCTTTTTTGTTCTTCCAAATGGATCTTTTTTATGAATGTTTTGTCTATTTTTATTATATCCAATGGAAAATCACGAAGTTCACTCAACGAAGAATATCCGGTACCAAAGTCATCAATGGCTATGCGATAACCGATTTTTTTCAACTGCCCTAATTTGGTGATACTATTTTCTTTATCAAACATTGCTAATGATTCCGTAATTTCAATCACAATATCCTTTGCTTCAACACCAACGAAACGTTGGATATCAAAAAGGCTCATCACAAAATAATCCGATTGTAAAAGCCTGCGAGATATGTTAAACGAAATGTAAAGAGGGGTAAATTTTCTGATTTTTTTATAAAATTCCATCGACTTTTTGATTACATACAAACTAAGTTCTTCAATCAATCCCAAGTCTTCCGCAATTGGAATAAATATATCAGGTCCAATGTAAATTTCATTCTGAAAATGCCTTAATCTCGCTAGGACTTCAACTCCTATGATCCTCATGATAAATATATCATAAATGGGTTGAAAATAAGAATATATCTTTTCTTCCGAGATTGATTCTAATATATAGCTTTGAAGTTCAAATCTACTAATAGGAAAACTTCTTTTGGGAAGGTTCGAAGCAAACACAACTTGATAGCGACCACTTTGTTTTGCATGATGTAAAGCTTTATCAGCCTCCCCGAAGAGAACATCTATCGTCAAACCATCAGAAGGATAAATTGCTATACCAATAGAAAAAGTTAAAAAAAATTTCTCACCTTCAATAAAAAAAGGTTCTTTGGCGATTTGTTTCAACCTTTCAATAATTGGGTAAAGGGCTTGCTTATCATAAATGTCTTCAATAAAAAAGACAAATTGATCTCCACCCCATCGATAGATGTTATTTTTTAATTCTGGGAATAGCCTCAATCTTTCAGCAAATAGACTTATCAGCAAATCTCCTAATCTATGACCTAAAAGTTCATTAACATGAAAAAACTTGTCTAAATTTAAGAAACCAACTGCCAATAAAGAACGATTTCTATCTGCTCTTAATATGGCTTTGTATAAATCTTCTTCCAATCGAATTCTATTTGGTAGAGATGTTAATAGATCATACTCAGAAATAAGTATAAACTGCTTTTCAGTAAGATATTCTAAAGTGATGTTTTTTAAAATCCCCTTTATGATTTTTTTTTTATTCTTTCGAACGACAAAAAAATCTCCATCATACCATTCTTTTTTTGCTTTTAACATGATAGGGAATCGAATTCTAATAGACTTTTTATCAATGAACAAGTTATTTATCATCATCCTCACATATTCTTGATAGTCTTGCTGAACAATTTCTAAAAAATTATCATTTACTTTTAGTCTAATATCACTGGAATTTGAATAGTTATTAAAAGAAATAACTTGTAGGTTTCGATCTAATTCAACCACATGAAGCTTTAAAAAATTCAATACTTGTGAATAATTTTTTTGATGCTCAATGGCTTTAAGCACATAACTGAGGTCTCGAACAACTCCTATCAAATTTGTCCCATCTGGCATCTGAATGATAGTTATAGAAACTTCAAGAGGAATTTCTGCTCCTTCTGAATTTTTGAATACCACTCTTAATCTATTATTTTTTAATCTTTTCTTTCTGTAGTAGTATTCAAAGATTTTTCTGAAACGATTGATTTGTACTTCATCTACATAAGCGAAAGGGGATTGATTGACGATTTTGTCTTTACTTGTATTAAGCAGTCTCAAAAAAGCATTATTACAATCAATAATCACATTTTTTTCGACGTTATAAATAAAAACTGCATCGCTTGTTTGTAGAAAAATTTTATAAATGTTTTCATATTTTTTATAGAAATATAGTCTCATGTAATCATTTATGATTTTTAAATTGAGAATATTCAAGGCAAAGTGAATTTTCGGCAGATTTTTTTGAATTTTCTCTGAATAAGCAATCAAATACAAAGTTTCCTGTTCAGTTAACTGAGTTTTGATTCCTATGAGAGCCTGAAGGGCGTAATCCCCTATTTTTTCGCTTGGATAAATTTGATTGAAATCTTTCTCAATTAAGATGAAGCCGGAAAGATCAAGTTTTTTTATAAAATTTTTAGTTAAATTGATTTCTATTTTTTGATTCGATTTTTCGTATTGAAAGACAATATGTGATTTCATGTACTCCTGAATCTGTTCCTTTAATAAAAGAAAACTACCATTGAAATCAAACGCTTCGACAATTTTTTTCAAAAGAGTTTGGATAAGTTCTTCTCCATGCAAAGTAAAGGTCTCGAGGATGATATTGTTCAATATAGAATCTACAACATCTTGATTTTGGATTGTTTGAAATACCAAAAAATAACGATACTTTTGGTCTATGTTTTCAATCAACCTAGCAGTTACTAAAACTGGAACATCTTGTTCTTGAGTCTTTAAGATCAAAGAAAAACTAATTGATTCGCCTTTTTTTATCTGTGTTAGCTGAGAGATTAGAAAGTTTTTTTGACTCTCATCAATAAACAAAGAAAAATCAAATTGTTCTTCTTCTGTTTTAATTATTTCTTTTGCTTTCTCATTTAAGTATCGAACATTCAAATTGTCTAAAATCACTACAGGAAATGTCAGACTGTCAAGAACAGAATATAATTCTTTTTGTTCCATGAATGAGAACCTAAACTTGAGTCTTAGTTTTCTTCAAAATTGGGTTTTTGTTTGTTTAAAAATGCTTGTATTCCGATTTGAGGTTCTTTCTTTGTAAACATTTCTGCAAAAAGGGTGACTTCTCTTTCTAAGGAAGCTGTCAAGGGTAGTTCGGTTCCTGAGTGAACTAACCACTTTGCAATTTTTTGTGCCTCAACTCCCTTATGGTTGAGCATTTTCTTCATTAGTTCTTCGGCTTTGGGAAGTAATTCTGAAATATCCACCACATAATTAACTAATCCGATTTCATAAGCTCTATCAGCTGTGATGGATTCACCACTAAAGATCATCTCTAAGGCTATGCCTTTTCCTACGACTCTGGGTAGTCGCTGTGTTCCTCCGAAACCAGGGATTATACCTAAGCCTGTTTCCGGAAGCCCCATCTTCGCATTCTTAGAAGCAATTCGAATGTCGCACGCCAATGCCAATTCCAATCCACCACCCAAAGCATATCCATTAATGGCGGCAATCGAAATCAGGTCCGAACCAGCTATCATGTTCATGGTCTTATGGCCTTTTCTTGCAAACTCTTCAGCATCATCATAAGATAGATTATGAAGTTCTTTGATGTCAGCTCCAGCACAAAAGGCTTTATCACCTTTTCCCGTGATGATAAAACCTCTCATTTTGGGGTCAGTAATCAATTCTCGAATGGCTTCTCGGATTTCTGATAAAACTTTAGAATTTAAAGCATTCAAAGCTTCTTCTCGATTGAGGGTCAAAATTGCATAGTTTCCTTTTTTTACTAAATCAACATACATACAACCTCCATTTTCTATTCCATAACGATGCCATTTTTATTTCTGTAAATTCGATTTTTTATTGGCATGGAAATTTTTAATTATGATTTGATAATGTTTTATTTGCTTTAATTAGTTTTTGATGACTCAAATCATCTCACATCGAAGTTTAAATTTCTCTTTTATTGACATTGATTATTTTTTGAAAAAGGGAAGGATTCAACTCCCCGACAAAAGAACCAACAAAAAGAAACAAAGCTCCAAAACCTTCAAAAATGGTGATTTGGGTTTTCAAAAAGACCAAAGAAAAAATCAAAGCAAAAACTGGCTCCAACGAATAAATGATAGATGCTTGAACAGGAGAAACTTTCGGCTGATAATAAAACATAATGCCCGTTGTAATCAACGTAGAAAAGAGAGATAAGTAAAGAATGGACAAAATTATCGTGATATCAAAATTTTTAACTTCCTCAAGAATTCCAAACATGTCTGAAAATAAAAAGCTGAATCCAAAGATAACAAAAAAATGAACAATCATAATGGAAAAAAAATTTTCTTTGATTCCATCAATCAGAAGAATGTAACTGGCAAATCCTACAGCACAAAGCAAAGTCAAACCATCCCCCAAAATTATGGAATACGAAAAATCTACAGAGTCTCGCAAGTATGGGTAAAACATCAATAGATTACCAAAAACAATCAAAACCAAACTTCCCCATTGCAAAAGCGTGATTTCTTTTTTTAGAAAAGCTTTCTGAAACACATACACAAACAAGATGAGAGATTGAGTGATAAAAGCGGATCTAGGTGGCGTTGTAAATTCCAAGCCCTTTGTTTGTGTAAAATAACTAAAAAACCCCACAATCCCCAACAAAATCCCTACAGTAAGGGTTTGTTTTTTGAATACTTTTTTTAAAGAAGATTTCCAAAGGAAAATCGCTAGACTCAACCAAAACGCCACAAAAAAACGAAGAAAAATCAGAAGATAAGGATCCATTGAAGCCAATGCTATTTTGATGACCGGGAATGAGCCACCCCAAAGCATGGTGGCAAACACTAAAAAAAAGTATGCCTGATAGTTGAAAGAGAAAAAATTCGCTTTTGTGTTAAAACTCACAGCTCTAGACTATGCAATGATTGTTGTTTATTTTATTGTGGTAATATCCGTTGGTTTTTTTCTTCGTAAAAAAGCAAGTAAGAATTTGTTTTCTTTCTTTGTTGCCAATCGTGAATACCACTGGTTTTGGATTGGGACTTCGATGGTGGCTACGACTTTTTCTGCGGATACTCCTTTGGCCGTTTCGGGAATCACTGCCAATCAAGGTATTTCGGGAAATTGGTTTTGGTGGAGCTGGATTTTGACCTATATGAGCTTTGCCATCTTTTATTCAAAATTCTGGTGGCGAAGTAAAATCATCACAGACGTGGAATTCACAGAACTCCGCTATTCTGGTAAAGAAGCAGCAATCTTGAGGTTTATCAAAGCCTTTTATTTCTCTATTCTTCTTAATGGTATAATTCTGGGTTGGGTTTTTCATTCCCTTTATAAAATCCTTTACCCGATTGTGGATCTTTCTTTTTCTTTGGACTGGTTTGTGAGGATTTATCCTGAGTTTTTGGTAATGGGGAATTATCATCAGACCTTTGTCTCATTGGTCTTGATTTTTGTGGTGGTTTTGTATGCGAGCTTTGGTGGGATACGAAGTGGGATTTCCAATGATGCCCTTCAGTTTGTTGTTGCGATGGGTGGTTCACTTTATTTTGCGTTTTTCGCTCTTTCTTACGTTGGCGGATCAGAAGGTTTGATTTCTCAAATCAAAACATTGTATCCCGATGAAAGTGAGCAGATTTTGTCGTTTTTTCCCAATTCTTGGGATGCTTTGAGTTTGTTTTTGATCTATTTTGGTGTTCAGTGGTGGACCCAGTATTACTCCGATGGCACAGGATATTTGGTCCAAAGGATGAATACTGCCAAAACAGAAAAAGATGCGCAACTCAGTGTTCTATGGTTTTCTTTTGCTAATTTCGTGATACGAACTTGGCCATGGGTCGTAATTGGTTTAGTGGGATTGGTTTTGTATCCAAAAACAAATTGCTTAGGGGATCAACTTCTTTGTCAAGATCGAGAATTCGTGTATCCTGTGATGATGTTTGAGTTACTTCCTGAAGGTTTACGTGGCTTTTTATTCTTAGGATTGATTGCTGCCTTCATGAGCACAGCTGAAACCCACCTCAACTGGGGAGCTTCCTATATTGCAAATGATTTCTATAAGCGTTTTTTTCGACCCAACGCCTCCGAAAAAGAACTCGTATGGGTAAGCAAATGGGGAATAGTTTTGATGGCAATCTTAGGAATTGTCTTTTCAAGTCAAATGGAAACCATCTCTGGAGCTTGGAAGTTTTTGATTGCTATCTCTGCCGGGATTGGTCTTCCACAGATGCTTCGATGGATTTGGTGGAGAATTAATGCATGGAGCGAAATCAGTGGAATGATTTCCTCATTGGTTTTGACTTTACTGGTTTATCTTTATCTTGATGACTTAAAGCCAGAATACCAGCTAATTTTAGTTGCCATCGGAAGTGTAATCATAAGTTTGGTAGTAACGTTACTAACTAAACCAACGGACTATAGGGTTTTAGCTCAATTTGTTGAAAAAGTTCAACCCTATGGGTTTTGGAAACCATATATGGGTTCAAACAAAATTAAGCCTTTGATCAAGGATTTGATCCTTTGGGTTTTAGGTAATATCAGCATTTTGATGTTCATGCTATCGATTGGTTATTTCATTTTTTCCCAATACGTGTATTCAGTTTTGTACGTGATTGGTTCTGTGATTTCTGGTTTACCCGTGATTGTTTCTTTGGTTTTTAACAAAAATTCATGAAAATTTTTCTTGTAGTTTTGTTGCTTTTACTTTCTTGTGTCATGAGTGATGATCAGGTTTCCTCCATCAAAGGCATAGAAGTATATAGCCGAAAAAAAACGATTGAGACCTTTCAAATTTCTTCTTTAAGAGTCATAGAAACATGCCCTTCAACAAAAGATAGTTTGGAGTATATGATAAAAGAAGGTTATAATGATTTTTTTAGTGAGTTATATTACAAAAAAAGTAGTGTAGAAACCTGCAATCTTCTTTTTTTGGCGTTGGAATGTCCTACATCCCGTGATACAGCAAGTATTATTAGTTTTTATAAGAATTTTCTTTATCAATGTAAAATTTCTCCAGTTTTATTTTGAAAATGTTTCACATTTGTTTAATCAGTAAAAAATAAAAAACATGAAGAACAATAAAATTCACGGAACTACTATTTTGTGTGTGCAAAAAGATGGAATGACGGCAATTGGCGGAGATGGTCAAATCAGTATGGGGAATACCATCCTCAAGCATACCGCCAAAAAAATTCGAAAATTAGAAAACCAAAATATTGTCGTAGGATTTGCTGGTTCAACAGCAGATGCCATTACATTATTTCAAATGTTTCAAAGAAAAGTAGAACAATATCGAGGGAATCTCAGTAGAGCTGCTGTGGAATTGGCTCAAGATTGGAGGACGGATAAAGTTCTTCGAAGGTTAGAAGCCCTCATGATCGTTGCCGACAGCAAAGAATCTTATTTGATCTCTGGGAATGGTGATGTTGTTGCATCTGATGATGGGATTTTAGCCATAGGTTCCGGAGGAAACTATGCCTTAGCCGCAGCAAGAGCCCTAAAAAAATTTAGCCAGTTAGATGCCCGCGCAATTGTAGAAGAATCCCTAAAGATCGCCGCTGAAATCTGTGTCTTCACGAATCATAACTTCACGATTGAAGTTATCCCTTAAATGAATGAAATTTTTCTAAATTCTATTTTTGGATTGACAAAAATTTTAATTAAGATAAAAAAGTCTAAAAAATTTAAGTTAAAATCCACAAAAATATTAAAAAGGTGGGAATATGCTTTTTTCAAAGCGATCAAATTATGGCATTCAAGCAGTGGTATTCCTTTATAAGTTTAGAGACAAAAAAAAATTTTTTAAATCCAAGGAAATTGCAGAACAATTAGGCATTAAGCCTTCTTATCTGACAAAAATCCTCCAAGATCTCGTAAAAGAAGGAATTTTAATTTCCACAACAGGACCCGAGGGAGGATTTGCTATCCCTGAAGAAAGTTTTCATATCGATTTATTGCAAGTTTATAAACAATTAGAAAATAAAGAACTTCTCAGTCAATGTGCAATGGGATGGAAACCTTGCAATTCCAATAATCCTTGCCCTTTACATGAACTTTGGAATCAAGCCAAAATGGATATATTTGAAAACCTTTCAAATATAACCATCAAAGAAGCAAGCTATCGTTTTTGGCCTAAGATAGAATATGTCCCTACTTGAGGTTTATTTTCGGTTTTCTAAATAAAACAAAGCAATTCCACAAGATACCGCTGCATTCAAAGAATCGATTTCTTTGCTGATGGGAATAGTGATTTTTGGTAAAGAATATTGATAAAATTCTTTAGGAATGCCTTGTCCTTCTTCCCCAATGATCAAACCGAAGTTTTTAGGAATCACTTTCAATTGTCGAATATCCTCGCCTTCAATATCTAAGAGAAAAATTTTGTTTCGGTAAGAATTGATAAACTTATCTTTATCGTCTTTCAAAGAAAAAAAATTTGCAAGAAAAACTGCTCCACTTGAACTTCGAATGGATTTCAATAAAAACGGATTGGCACTTTCTTTTGTTAACACAATATTCGAAATCCCAAAACCAATCGCAGTTCGAACACAAGCTCCTAAATTCAAAGGATTTTGTAGAGGCAAAATCAAAAAACTTGATGAATAATCAAAAGCTTTTATTTCTTGGATTTCCTTTGTTTCTACCAAAAGATAAGGAGGAGAGTATTCACTTATTTCGAGCTCTCGAACTAGTTCCTTCTCAAGATATACGTATTCTACATTTGAATTTTTGATTAGCTTAAAATATTTTAAGACTTTTTCCTCACTCAATTCTTTTGTAAAAAGAAAGTCTTGTATCTTTTCAGGAAACTTCTCTATGAATTCATTGACAATTTTTTCTCCTGCAATTAAGGTTCGTTTTTCTTTTTTGATCTCTTTGGAGTTTTCTAATTTTTTTAGAAACTTGAAGAATTCATTTTGCTTCGATTCAATCTTTCGAAAACGTAAATACTTCTCAAGCTGAAAGTAATGACGAACTACAGGACTAAGTAAATATTCTTTAGATACTTTTTTTCGAAAAACAATCAAGGTTCTTTCATCTCTTTGCTCTCCTCTTGAGGGAAGAACATAATCATGTTTTAGGATCAATTCAAAATACTTTTCATTCATTTCATTGAGTTCTTCTTGGACATTAGGACCTTTGAGAAATACCAACAATCCCTCTTTTGGTAAGGAATTTGCGGTTCTTATGGCTGTTTCCTTCATGCTTTCTAGAGCTCGAGTTATCACACTTCCACAAGGAACTTGGTCCTTATAAGTTAAGGTTTTATGAATGATTTCGATATGATTCAACCCCAATTCCTTTTTTACTTCTAAAAGAAACTCCACTCGATTTTTTCGACTTTCCACTAAAAGAAAGTTTTGATTTTCCAAAAGTATGGCAAGAGGAATAGAAGGAAAACCCGCCCCCGTTCCTAAATCCATAATAGGAGTTTTTAAAACAAGCCTATATTTATCGAGGATAGGAAGAATCATACATGAATCAACAAAGTGTTTTCGGATGATTTCTTCTAATGAATGAATACGTGTTAAGTTGAGTTCTGGATTTTTTTGTTTCAGAAGTTGATAAAATCGGAAAAACAGTTCTTTTTGCTTTGGATTTAATGGTAAAGAAATACAATCAAAATATTCATCCAAAAGAACAAAGAAATCCATACAACAAAAAAAACTTTACGAATAAAACTTCAACTCATAACTATTGGTTATGCCATTCGAATGGGTTCACTTTCAGTTCCCCATTAAAATCCACATCGAAAAAGACTCAACCCATAAAATGGGTAGCTACATTGCAGATTTCGCTAAAAGAGTTCTTCTCTTTACCATTAAAAACGAACAACGAAATGAAGATGATTTCTACATCCTCAAAACAAGCATGGAAAGAAATGGCATATCTTGTATTGTCAATGATGAACTAACCCAAAGACCTTCTCATGATCAGATTGAATATTTGGCTTATTTTTTGAAGCGCAGTGGAGTAGACCTTGTTGTTGCTTATGGTGGGAAGTTTACGTTTCATATTGCTAGGACCTTGTGTTTTCTGGCAACGAATGATTACTTAGTACAAATTCCTGATGAAGAAGGGCTCCAACGATTTTATCGTTATACAAATGACTTGGTAAATTCTAAGATTGAAATAAAAAAAGACCCCTTACCTTTGATTTGTATTCCCAGTATATTTAGTATGGGAGAAGAGGCTTCTCCAGACATCTTTAACTACGATGAACAAAAGAAAACATTTTTTTATCATAGAGATACCCGATTTTTCCCTCAAGCCATTTTGTTTGATCCAAACATCATTGCAAACATGACAAAATTAGAATTAGCAAGAGCCTCTATGGCAATCATAGCAGCTTCAATTGAAAGTATTCTTTCAAAAAGAAACAACGAAATCATCACAGCTACTTCCCTCAAAGCCATTGATTTGGTCTCAAGAAGTATCCGTACTTTAATGAAAAATCCAGAAAATGAATTAGCGAGGATGAACCTTGCTATTGCCAATGTAGTTTGTGGAATTGCTCACTCAAATACTAGTTTAGGATTAAGTTATAGTATTGCTTTATCCATCCATTTGCTTAGCGGTATGGATTTTTATCAAGCTTATGCGATATTATTACCACATATCATGGAATATAATCTAACTACTTCTGCAAGAACCTATGTTCAGATTGCTCAAGCGTTAAACGAAGACATTGCCCAAATCACCATAATCGAAGCAGCCATCAAAGCCATTGAAGGAGTTCGAAAACTTCATTTGGAACTAGGCTTATCTTATAAATTATCTGATTTTGATTTGCCTAAAGAAATTTTACCAGAGATTTCTCATTTTGCTTCCCAATTTCCTTTAGTTCATAATACTCCAAGAGAATTAGATCGAAATGAAATCGAAACCATACTTTTAGCTGCATACTAACATTTTGGATTTATTATAAAAATTTAACTATTTGATTTTATAAAAGAAATTTCTATCATTTCTTTAAGATAAATTTCTTGATTTTCAAATCAATTTTTTTTCTTTGTTTTTTATGAGTGAAAGACTCTTCAGTGGTAAAGTCGCATTAGTGACTGGTTCAGCAAGAGGTATCGGGAAAGCGATTGCAGAGGATTTAGCCGAATGGGGTGCCAATCAAGTGATTTTAGATTTACGGTATGAAGACTGTGAAAAAACTGCCAATGAAATTTCAGAAAAATACAATGTCCGATGTTTACCTATAGCATGTGATGTTACCAAAAGCGACCAAGTTCAAGAAGCAGCAAATAAAGTCAAAGCAGAGTTTGGTGGTTTGGATTTTTTAGTTAACAATGCTGGTGTCATCAGAGATAATCTACTTATTCGTATGAAAGAAGAAGAATGGGATTTCGTTATCAACGTCAATTTGAAAGGACCTTTTTTAGTTACAAAAGCTTTCTTACCTATGTTAATGAAAGCAAAAGACGGTGGCAGAATCATCAACATCAGCTCCATCTCTGGCTTAGTAGGACAGGTGGGACAAGCCAACTACGCAGCAAGCAAAGCTGGGTTGATCGGTTTTACCAAAGTTGTAGCAAGGGAATACGCCAAAAAAGGGATTCTTTGCAATGTGATCTGCCCAGGTTATGTAGAAACTGATCTTACTGCTGTTCTCCCTGATGCCGTGAAAGAAGAACTCCGAAAATCCATTCCTTTAGGTCGCCCCACTCAAGTGAAAGATATCTCACGTATGGTTCGCTTTTTGTGTTCTGATGATGCCTCCTTTATTACTGGAAATGTAATTCGTGTGGACGGGGGAACCGCTATTGGTTTATAAATTCGTGAGCATAGATTTTTCTTTCTAACTCTTCAATGATTGTTTGAACGTGGTGGAACTCCGATTGAAGCACTGTAATATGCCCCATTTTTCTTTTTTGTTTAGCCTCTTTTTTCCCGTAGTAATGAAAATATGTTTTTGGGTATTTTAAAATTTCTTCTACGAGATAAGGTTGTTCGTCTATTCGATTGAAAGAAACCAGGTTCAACATACCCGCATAAGAATGAGGCTTGGGTTTATGAACAGGAAGTTTACTGATGGCTCGAACATGTTGATGGAACTGGGAATAATCATAAGCTTCAATCGTAAGGTGCCCTGAGTTATGAGGTCTTGGAGCCATCTCATTGAAAAAAATTTCATTTTCTTTATAAAAAAATTCAATTGTCAATAATCCAATATAATCAAAATCCCTCATAAGTTGGGTGATTTTGTTTTGAAGTTCTTCAAGGAATTGAACTTCTTTTTGTAGAGAAAGAAAGGTTTTTCTTAAAATCCCATCTTTATGATAGTTGATGAAAGGATGAAAAAACTCTATTCGGTAGTTCCCGTTTTGATCCTTGATGCCACAAGAAATCACACTAAACTCAAAAGAGAAGTTCAATCGTTCTTCGATGATGATTTCAATCGTGTCTTTTTTGAAAGCACGAAAAATCTCACTTAGTTTTTGTTCGAAGTCACTGAGCGTAATGGTTTGTGAAGGAAAGAAAATCTGGAACTTTCCGTCATAACCACCCTCTGCTGTTTTTATGATCCAGTCGATATTTGTTTTTCTTAGCTCATGATAAAGTGTTTCTATGGATTCTTTTTGATTCTGAACGGTCCTGATGGGAAAGATTTTGGGAATGCTGATCCCGTATCGATGGGCTAATTCTTTTTCTTTGTTTCGATTTTTGGAAATCTTTAGGATTTCTGGATTAGGATGGATAGGTATCTCTTTTCGAAACTCCAACAAAAGCTCGGGATTGACGTTTTCAAACTCATATGTAATCACATCACATTCTTTTACCATTTGGAAGATGGCTCCTTCATCATCATATGAAGCAACTATGGGTTTATGACAAATCTGCATTGCAGGGGCATCAGGATCAGGATCCAAAACATACACAAAAAACCCCATCTTATAGGCTTCATATGCCATCATCCTTCCTAACTGTCCACCACCAATAATCCCAATAGTTTTTTTAAGCTTGAAGTTTTTCATTTTCAGAAAGCACGGATTCTTTTAGTTGTTGATAGTATTCTTTGAGTTTTTGACTCAACTCTTTGTATTTGATACTCAAGATACGTATGGCAAGAAGTGCTGAATTTTTAGCTCCCGCATTTCCAATTGCTACGGTAGCTACAGGAATCCCTGCAGGCATTTGCACAATCGATAAAAGAGAATCCAAACCATTCAAGCTTTTGGATAAAATAGGAACTCCGATCACAGGAAGAGTCGTTATGGATGCCGTCATTCCAGGCAAATGGGCGGCTCCTCCTGCAGCTGCGATGATTACTTCAATTCCTCGTTCTTCAGCAGTTTTTGCGTACTCAAACATCCACTCGGGAGTGCGATGAGCAGAAACAATTTTCACTTCGTGAGGAATCTGAAAATTTGAAAGAATTTCCACTGCTTCTTTCATTGTTTCCAAGTCAGAAACACTTCCCATAATCACGCCTACGATTGGATGGCGTGGTAGCTCTTTCATGAAGTCAAAAATTTTTTTTCTCAAACGACGTCAAAGAAAATCATACTATCTCAACTTATGAAAATTCCTTTTCACAATAAAAGAAAAATTTTCTATGATGATTTTGAAGTGAAGCTAAAAGAAATTTTTCTTCGAGTCAGAGAACGCATTCAAAAAGCAAAACGGGATTTAGAAGAACGAAACCTTTTATTTAAAACTTCTCTTAGCAGTATTACAGAAATCATTTCTGAAGACTGGATTGAAAGAGCACTTCAAAAAGCACGAGAAACCCTTGCCCCATCGATTGATGAAATCCCCCTTAACTTGGAACTTCGAAAACTGGGTTTTTTTCGAAAAATCTTCGAAAGAACGTTTCCTGTTACTTACGCCTTTCGCCTGAGGTACCGATACGGAAGAGAATTCTTGGATGAATTCATGCCTATATCGTATGATACCTTTCTTGGAAGGGGTTCCTACAAATTCGTTTATGCTCTTCCCTGGAAGATGGTGATCAAGGTTTCAAAAATGATTCTACCCTCGGATCCTCTTTGTGGTAGTTTATTTACAGAAGTAAGAAAAAAACCTGAGCGTTTTTTGACTTCTGAAGAATTACAACTTTACGAACACTTTTCTAAAGGTCTGAATCGTTTCCAAAAAGAATTTTTGTGGTTTCAGTTTTTACGTTTGGGATTAGAACGTTATCACTATGCCATTGTGAAAGAAAATCTTCCTGATCTTATTATCCCTACGAGGTTTTTTATAGGAATGCAATACCGAAGACATTTTTTGAATGATAGCGTGTTTTTTGCCATCAAACCAATGGATGTTCAGGTTCTTTTAGCAGGAAAACACCTAAAAGAACTGATTAAATCAGGAAAAAGGGTTTATCCAGAAAATTTACTTTTGCGCTGGATAACACCTCCAAAGTATAAATTCGAATTTGACATTGGGGTATTTTCAAACATCAAAAAAAGAGTTCTATACAAAATCAAAGAAGATTTGCAAAGACTTGCTAACTTCACACAACGATTAGCCAGAGAAGAAAAATTGATCTTAGATATCCACACAGAAAACATCATCATCACCATTCCTGAGTTTGAATTGAAATTGTTTGATTTTCATATTTTTGATGAACATCTTTATGATTACGATGACAAGTTGCTAAAAAATCCTGAGAAAGAACACATTGATGTAATTGAACAATTCATCGAATCTTTTGATTTGGAGTAATTGTATGAAAACCCAGTTGATGAATGAAGATTTAGAAAAAATCCTAAAGCAAATACGACACCTTTTTTTCGATATTGATGGAACCATTTTCTCAAGTGTAGAGATGCTTGAAGAAGTTTACCAAGAAGCCATGAAGGAATATTTTCGTGAAGCCAACATCGAACGAAAACTTCCTTCATTTGATGAAATTATACTCCATATCGGTTTGCCGGTAAAACAAATCTTTGCTAATCTTCTTCCAGATATCGATGAAGTTGGCAGAGAAAAGATCAGTCAAAAAATTTTAGAAATCTTTGTAAAACGAATCCAAAACGGAGAAGGACTCCACTATCCAAACGTAAAAGAAACCATCGAATATCTATACAAAAAACAATATAATCTTTTTGCTGCATCAAATGGAAGAAAACCCTATGTAGAAGCTATCTTAAAAGCCAATCAGACTTATCCTTACTTCAAAGAAATTCCGACATTAGATTACCAAAAAATTCATGACAAAACCCAATTGGTCGCATATATCATTCAAAAATACCAACTTGAGCCTAAGCAATGCGTTATCATAGGGGATCGAGACTCGGATCGAAAAGCAGCTTTCGAAAACGGGATTTACTTTATAGCCGCTGATTACGGACACGGTGACCAAAAAGAAAGAGAAGGAGCTATACTTCACCTTCAATCTTTCGAGGATATTAAAAAATATTTATAAATTTACTCATCTTTTAGGGAGAAGGGAGTAAAATTCGTATGATAGTCATAGTAGTCTTCTTGTTCAGCTCTTTTGAGAAAATGAACCACTATGTAAGTAAAAGGTGTCATGATAGCTTCCCAAAATACTTTGAGTAAATAATCATTAAATGTCACTTGTATAATGGTTCCGATCCCCCAATATCCGTAAAAAGCAAAAGGATAGAAAATCAAAGAATCAACCGCTTGACCAACAACTGTAGAACCAATGGTTCTAGACCAAAGGTACTTTCCTTTCGACCAAATCTTCATTTTTGCTATCACATAGGAGTTAGCAAATTCTCCTGCCCAATAACCAATCAAAGATGCTAAAGCAATTCTGGGGGTCATACCAAAAGCAATTTCATAGGCTTCTTGATGTTTCCAATTGGGGGATGGTGGTAGACTCACAATCACGTAGCTCATGAAGGAAGCAAAGGCGAGAGCGGCAAAACCCACCCAAACAGTCCTCCGGGTTCTTGCATAACCATATACTTCCGTCAGAATATCTCCAAAGATATAGCTGAACGGGAAAAAGAAGACACCAGCACCAAACTCAAATCCAAAGACAATCGCAACTTTGGCTGGTCCAATGATGTTCGATGTAAGAAGCACTGTGACAAATGCCACCATCACGAAATCAAGGTATTTGTAACGTCGCTGCATCTTATATCACCTTCCCTATCAAGGTTGCCTTGGTAGCATTTGTGATTTCGACTTTTACAAAATCCCCCACTTGATAAAGTTCGTTGGGATCAGGAAATACAACGACTTTTCCCGATGTTGTTCTTCCCATCCAATCTTTTTGGGATTTGCGGCTTTTTCCTTCAATCAAAATTTCATAGACTTTGCCGATTTCTCTTTGGTTTTTTTCTTTACTGATGGAATTTTGAAGTTCAATCAAAAGATTGAGTCTTCGGATTTTTTCTTCATAAGGAATGTTATCTTTATATTTTCTTTTCGCAATTGTGTGTTCCCGTTCAGAGTAATAAAACATATATGCCATATCAAATTGCACAGTTTTGACTACCTCCAAGGTTTCTTCAAAATCCTCCAAGGTTTCGTCAGAAAAACCTACGATAATATCGGTTGATAAACCCACTTCTGGGATCTCACTTCTGATTTGATGGACGAGCTCTAAATATTCTTCTCTGGTATAGTTTCGATGCATTCGTTGTAAAATCCTTGTGGAACCCGATTGCAAAGGTAAATGGATGCTATTGCAGAATCGTGGTTCTTGAGACATAAGCTTGATGAGTTTTTTTGGAAAATCTTTGGGATGTGGTGAGGTAAAACGAATCCGTTGAATGGAAGTTTGATCTAATATCATTTGAACAAGATCAGTAAAATCATAACCTTCATATCGATATGAATTGACGTTTTGTCCTAATAGCGTGACTTCTTTAATCTGATGACGTTCAATCAGGTTTTGAATTTCTTTGATAATGCTTTTTGGATTTCTACTTCTTTCTCTCCCACGAGTATAAGGTACCACACAAAAAGAACAAAAATTATCACATCCCCGCATGATGGTAACAAAAGCACTACAACCTTCGATTACTTCTGGTTCTATGTCATCATATACTTCGTTCGAGGAAAGTTTTGTTAGTTGAAATTTGTGCTCTTTTTTGGTTCGGATTTGCTCTACAATCTCTGGCAAATTCCGGTAGTTATCGGGTCCCAAAACAATGTCGATGGGAAGCCCCATCGCAAACAAATCATCCCCTAAATTTTGTGCCATACAACCAATGATAGCAATAATGATTGAAGGATTACGTTTTTTTATAGAGTAAAGGGATTGAAGTTTACCATATACACGTTCTTGGGCATTTTCCCTCACCGCACATGTGTTAATCACAATCACATCGGCTTGATCTTCGGAATTAGCAACCTCGAAATTTTTTTTGAGAAAAAAGGTCCTTACTATACCCGAATCATAAACGTTCATCTGGCAACCGTAAGTTTCAATAAAAACTTTGTCCATACAAATCCAAAAAAATTTTAATTTTCAGGAGTAGGAATAATTTTTACCTTCAATGTCGTAAATAAAACTCAAGAAATGAACTTCATAAAATCTTTGTAAACTAAGATATTTTTATTTATCAATATTTGTTGACAATAAATTTTACTTAAAAAGTATAAAAAAATGCTAAAATTATATTGTTAAATTCCGATTTTTTGAAGCTTCGCATTAAGTTAGCTTGATTTTTTTCCGAATTTCGAAATGGGGAAATAAGAAACTTTTAATAAAATAGCCCCATAGCTTTAGGAGGAAGCGAATGATTATCAATCATAACTTGTCGGCGGTTAACGCCCATCGTGTTTTGAAATTCCAAAACATGGAAGTTTCCAAAGACATGGAAAAACTTTCCTCTGGACTCAGAATCAATAGAGCAGGTGATGATGCCTCAGGACTTGCAGTTTCAGAAAAAATGAGAGCACAAGTTTTGGGTTTGAGGCAGGCAGAAAGAAATGCAGAAGATGGTATGAGCATGATTCAGACTGCAGAAGGTTATCTACAACAAATGACAGATGTTTTGCAAAGAATTCGTGTCCTTGCAATCCAATCAGCCAATGGGATTTATACGCCAGAAGATCGTCAGATGATCCAAGTGGAAGTTTCTCAATTGATTGATGAAATTGATCGGATTGCCTCTCAAGCAGAATTCAACCGAATGGCTTTGCTACAAGGGCATTTTGCTCGTGGTTCACGTGTTTCTTCGATGTGGTTTCACATTGGACCCAATCAATACCATCGAGAAAGAGTTTATATTCAAACCATGACGGCTTTGGCTTTAAACTTAAGAAGAATCGATGGTGGGATTGTAACATTATCTGTTCCTGAGTCCGCGAATAATTTGATTGGTATCGTGGACAGAGCATTGGATAGAGTCAATAAACAAAGAGCGGATCTTGGAGCCTATTACAATCGGTTAGAACATGCAGCAAAAGGTTTGATGGTTGCGTATGAAAATACCCAAGCCTCTGAATCAAGGATACGTGATGCAGACATTGCAGAAACGATTGTGAGTTTTACAAAAAATCAGATCCTAGTTCAAAGTGGAACGGCAATGTTGGCTCAAGCAAACATACGACCACAATCCGTACTACAACTTTTGCGATAAGATCGGGTTCTTAATATTATATTTTTAGATTTTTATATATCTCTCTATAGATACAGCTTTAATGAAAATCCATCATAATCTAAATGCTCTACATTCTCATCGAATGATGAAGTTTCATCTTTGGGAGCTGGAAAAATCTACTGAAAAGGTTGCTACTGGTTTAAGAATCAATCGAGCAAGCGATGATCCTACAAATTTAGCTGTTTCCGAAAAAATGAGAACCCAGATCAAAGGCATCCAACAAGCAGAAAGAAACACCGAAAACGGAATGAGTCTACTACAAACCACAGAAGGATATTTACAACAAACTACAGAAATTATCCATAGAATACGAGCTTTAGCCTTGAAGTCCAGTAATGGGATATACTCTCCAGAGGATCGGCAACTCATGCAAGTTGAAGTTTCTCAATTGATTGATGAAATTGATCGGATTGCTTCCCAAGCAGAGTTCAATCGAGTCGATCTTTTGTTGGGAAGATTTTCAAGAACTTCTCGAATTGGTTCAATTTGGTTTCACATTGGTCCTAATGCTTACCAAAGAGAAAGAACGTTCATTTCCACCATGACGGCAAGATCTTTGGGTTTTCGTGATGAAACAAACAAAACACTAAGTATCTCCACACCCATCACAGCAAACAAAATGATTGAGGTTGCTGATAGAGCTCTGGATAGAGTCATGAGGCAACGAGCTGAATTAGGGGCTTTTTATAACCGTTTAGAGTATGTTGCCAAAACCCTGATGATTACTTATGAAAACTTTCAGGCATCAGAATCAAAGATTCGAGATGCTGATATTGCCGAAGAAATCATTAACCTCACAACGAAACAAATATTAATGGAAGCTTCTACTTCGATGCTAGCACAATCAGGAATTCGTCCAGAAATTGTGTTAAAATTACTAAAAACATCCAATTCTGCATCAGAGTCATAATTACTTATCAAAGATGCCAAAAAAATAATCTTGTTCTTCAATAGACAAGCCACGATTAGGATAGGCTTGATCATAAAATAAGGCAGCTAAAATTTCAAATCTTTCATCAAATGGAAGTTGGTTTTCTTCCCAATAAATATTTCTTCTTTTAATTAAATACATGATTGTGTCATCCTCTGCAGAAAAAGAAATTCGAAGTTCATTCATTTTTCGGATTAGCCAATTCAAATTCCACGTGATATAATCCCCCAAAACTTCTAAATACGCCAAAGTGGGTTCAAACTTCATCAGGGTTTCGCAAAGATAAAAAACTGTTCTATAGCTTTCTGGATTTCGTCTGGCTTCTTTCATTAAGTTGGAGATTTGTTCATGATACGTAAAAGTTTCTCGATAAGATTCTAAAATAGTTGTTGTGTGCTCAGGATATTCATTAATTACTTCAATCACATCCAAAAATCGATTTTTCTTCATGGCTTCGTTCAATATAGGATAACGCTCATCAAATGGAGGATCAATCAAAGGAATGTATAAATATCGAATTTCTGTTTTGAATTTTGAGTCTTTTGGAATATAATATTCAATCTTAATAGGCTCTACATAATAATCATAGATTTCTTCTCTTGGGATTTTTGGAACTATATCTAAGGACTTTAGCTTTTTTACATCATCTGTGATGACCTTTTTCCCTTCGTAGCGAAAACTTTCTTTTCGTATTCTTTTGATATCCCCTTTTGTGGCTAGTCGCTTTCTTTTGTAGAGAACATCTTCTGACCGGATGATTTCGTCTGCAAATGGCTTTCTTTTTCTGACTTTTTCTGTGATTTGTTGGCTGGACTCTAATGTGTCGACGTTTTCTAATTTTTTCTCTTCGTTCATATTATTAAAAATAAATCAAAAAATTTGAAATAATCTTTTCAATTGGACTTCTTCACCAAAACTTAAATAGGGTTGTAGAGCTGAATAAATCAAGTATTTCTCTTGATGATTTAAGAACTCTTTATAGTAATTCAAGCTTTCCAAAAGGATTTTGTAGTTTCGTTCATTCACAAGAGAACTAAGAGTATAGACAATTTCTAAATGCACAGAAGATTCTTTTTCTTTTTCCAAAAAGAATAATAAATCTTCTAAATAATCACTTAATTTTAATTCTTGGATTGTTTGCAAAGATAGTAATCGTATCTTCGGATTTTGATTGGATAACAAATGAATCAAGACTTTTTGGGGATCCTTGCCAAATCGACTTAATAACAAAATCCCTTCGATAATGAGTTCATCATCCTGCTCAATCAATAGTTGGTTCGAGACCGCCTGAATAAAGTTGGGTTGTGGAAAATTCTTTGCTGCAATCAAAGAGGCTTTTCTGATACTTTTGTTAGGATCACTAATTCCCGCTAACACATAATTTTGATATTGTGTTAATGATTTTTCTCCTATAATTTCAATCATCACTTTCTGAACTTCTTCAGTTTCTGTTGGATAATTTCTAAAAATGTAAAAATGTTCGTTCTCATATTCTGAAAGAGCTCTGATGGCGTAAATCCTAACAGATTTGTTTGGATGTTGGATCAGCTCTCGTAAAAATGGAATCAAACGATTATCTTTGTAATAATAGCTGATTTCTAAACCATATATTTTTGTAAGATTACTGGGAGATTTTAGATACTGAATGATCACAGGAACGATTTGATCACTACTTAGTTCCTGTAATACTTCCAAAGACATCCTACGAATTTCATACTCAGGATGTTTTGTTAAACGGATCAAAGCATAAATCAATTTTCGTTCTTTCCACTTTTTGATCAAATTCAAAGAAGGAATCAATACTTCCTTAGAACGCTTGATTGTCAAAAATTCATCTAATAGAATGTGCCAATTTGGAAGAACCCATTCCAAATCCTGACCTAATAAATCAAAAATGCGAAGAACCAGTAAATGCTCTTCTTCGTTTTCACTTTCTAACAAGAAATTCGCAGCAATACGAAATAAAACATATTGTCGTGTCTCATAACTTAACCATATAGCACGAAGCCGATCTTCTCCTCCTTTTTCCAACATTTGGTATAAATTTTCTTTCGAGAGGTCAAGACCTAAAATTTTCGTATTCAAAAATACAAATAAAAAAAACAACATCCACCTCATCGTTTCCCTTCAAGATAAGCTATGGTTTTTTGCCTATATTGAAGAGCTTGTTCATCAAAGGGATCTATACTTAAGACTTTATTGAAGGATTGTAGAGCTCGTTGGTATTCTTTGTTAGTATAGTAGGCTTCTCCCAAAGTTAAATAGACTTCTTTCATCAAACTTGGGGGTAATTCCTCATACGTCATGGGAAGTAAAATTTCAATTGCCTGCTCTATGTCAGTTAATGTTGAACTCGCTAAATGTATCTTGGCTTTGATGATTTTTAATTTCGGATCTTCGTTATCTAAACGAATTGCCTTGTTGATCCATGTTTTCGCAAAATCCAATTGTTGAGTATCTTTTGTGAGAAGATAAATCTCCGCTATGTGCATTGCTGATTCTTTTTTTTGCTCTATACTTGAGTCAATGGATTCAAAAACCTTTAGAAAATGAGCAATGGCTTGATCATAATTTTTTAGGTTTTTGTATAAAAGTCCGTATTCATAATTAATTTTACTTGCATTTCCTGAATGAATGTTAATCTTCTTTAATTCTTGAAGTGCCAAATCATAAGAACCTAAGTTTTGATAGGCTTTTGCCAAAATGATATGAAGCTTTTCTTTTTCTTCGGGATTTACGCTGGATTTATCTAAGGCATACTTCCAAACTTCAATTGCTTTGTCTTTCCTTCCCCCATGATAATATGCCCTTCCTAATTCGTAAAGGACTTCCGCTTTGGGGTTGGGATCAATATCTACAGCTTTCTTTAGAACAAACACTGCATCTTCATACCTTTCCATTTTAATGTAAAGGTTTCCTAATTCTTTGAGGGCTCGGATGGTATCTTCTGTTCCCGGAGTTCGATTGACAATTTTTCTGTAAACTTCAGCTGATTTTAAGTAGTCATTCTTTTTTTGATAAAGTTCTGCTAATCGAAACAAAGTAGGTATGTGATCAGGATGATATTGGATGGATCGCTCTAAAGTTTTGATGGCTAAATCTAAATCCTGAAATTCTTCAAAAGCGTAGGACAATTTTTCAAAAACTTCTGGATCGGTAGCTCCTAAGTTCATGGCTTTTTTAAAAGCTTCTTTTGCTGAAACTTCATCTTTCAATCGTAGGTAAATTACTCCCAAATTATAGTAGAATTTGGCATTATCGGGCGCAAGTCCCACAGCTCTTTTGTAATACTCCAATGCCCTCTCGTATTGATCGACACTATAATAAATCTGCCCTAAATACGCTAATACATTTGGAACTAATGCATGAGTTGGATAGAGAGTAAGAAAATGTTGAAATTCAACCACTGCTTCTTGAGCTTTCCCCTGACGTAATAAAGAGATTGCTAAATTATAACGATTGATTGGTTCTTCGGGTTCTAACTGAACTCCTCGACGGAATTCTTTTTCTGCTTCCGATGCCCCTTGTACATTCATGAGAAGATTGCCCGTCAAAAGAGCTACTAAAGAGTCATTCGGAGACAACGTCTTTGCCGTCTCTGCTAATCGATAGGCTTCATCGACATTTCCCAATTTGTATTCCGTAATTGCCAAATTCACTACCGCGGGTATATAGTTTTCTTTGAATTTTAATGCCAATTGAAAATAATGTTTTGCTAAAGGAAATTTTTCCAAATCCAAAGAAATGATACCTAAGTAAGTATATGCAACAGATTTTTCTAATGGATCTGCCGAGTGATTAATGATTGACTGGAATTCCTTTTCAGCTTTGCTCAAGAAACCTTCTTTGTAAAGTTTTACCGCTGATTCTAAAGCTGGTGTGATGAGCTCTCGTGGATAGTAATATTTTTCTTTTAGAGCTAAACTTAGCTCGGGTAAGTTTTTTAAAAAAGGATCTTTACCTTCATTGACTTGTTCTTTTGATTTCTGCCAATACCAATAAAAACCTCCAATCAAAAAAAACACCACAATGGCTGTAAAAGCACCTATCAAGATATAAAAATACTTTTTGGGAATGGTTTGTTGTGATTCTTCTTGCTTATGTGGAGGCGACTCTTCCGGAAGATCAAGAAGAATTCTATTTTTATCCATAGAAATTTAATTTTCTTGTTGTTTTTGTAAAATGAATTTATAAATTTTATCTAATATCGCATTAGTATATTTGACTGCATGGTCGTCATCATACTTTCGTGTCAACCTACAATAAGAGTCAATAATGATGGAACCAGGGAATTCACCTTTAAGTAGTTCATAAGTTCCTAATTTCAAAACACAACGCACTATACTCGAGAGAGTTTCTAAATTCCTTTTGCTGTATTTTTGCAAAATCTTTTCTATTTCTATCTCTAATTCAGCTGTTCCTAAAATTAAGTCTTCTATAAATTTACGTTCTTCGTCGTTTAGATTTGAATGAACCCACTCCAATTTTATGATTTCTTCTGAGGGAACGTGAGCTACTTCCATCTGAAATAGCCCCTGCAAAGCAATCTCTCGAAGGTTAAAATTTTTGTGCTTAGCATTTGAACGTGGATCGGGTTTTTTCGTTGGTTTTAATCGAATATAGATTCGTTTTTGTGGTTCTGGCATAGGTTTTATAGCTTTTCTATTTTGTGATACAAATCACACATTTCCATGAGGGTAATAGCACCTTCGTAGCCTTTATTTCCTGATTTTGTTCCTGCACGTTCAATGGCTTGCTCAATTGTATCCGTAGTCAAAACCGTAAAAATTATCGGAATGTTTGTGTCCATGCTTGCTCGGGCAATCTGGCTTGCCGCTTGACTTGCTACGTGATCGTAGTGGTCGGTAGCTCCCCGTATCACACAACCAATGCATAAAATCCCATCATAATTTTTTGTTAGAGCAATCTTTTTAGCCGTTGATCCCAACTCAAAAGAACCTGAGACATAAAAAACATCGAAATTCTCTTCGGGAACTCCATGTTTACGTAATGCCAAAAGAGCTCCTTCTTTGAGCCTTTCGGTGATAAACTCATTCCATCTTGAAACCACAATGGCGTATTTGTATTTTGGAGCATTTAGTAATGAACCCTCATAAACGTTCATAGTTACTTCCCTTGTTTTTTCATCCGCTCGTTAAACTCTTGATAGGCTGATTCTCCTTCTTTCTCGTAAACCAAGGCATCCAGTAAATAAAAGAAGTAGGTTTCATCAGGTGTTCCTCTTGAGACAAGTCGATTATTTACTAACACTGTAGGAGTAGAATTTATACCTACAATTCTAGCATCTTCGACATCACGGTTGATCTTTTGTTGAGCAAAAGGACTTGTCATACACATAAAAAGCTTATTCCATGGAATGTCTAAGTTCTTGCTTATTCTTTGTAATTGCTCTAAATCAATGGGAAGTTGTTGATCTTGCAAAGCAAAGATTTGATGATAGAATTCTGCAAATTGTGGGTAATCCCCGGCACAAACGGCAGCTAAGGCACCGTTGCAACGCCAATCACCATAAGGCTTTCTCGGAGGAGAGGTAAGGTCTTTATTACAAGTTGAATCCAACGGAAATTGACGATAATACACTAAAATTCGTCCAGGCCATCTTTGCAAAGCTTTTTGTAAGAGTTGTGCAGTATCATAACAATGGGGACAAAGAAAATCAGCAAACTTATGAATCACAATATAGCCATCTAAACTTCCTTCGTAGGTTTTTAGATCCTTGGTTGATAAGGAGTATTCTTTGAGAGCGTAAAAATCATTCAAGTAGTCTTTGACTTTATCTGATGGAAGTAATACGCTTTTGGTTTGAGAAGTTGCTTGAGTATTCTCAAAAGCATAGAAGACTCCTACTACAAGAGTCGCAAAGATAATCGCCGAACCCAAGTTGATCAAACCTTGATTAAAAATCTTTCTTATGTAGATTTGAGGCTTGTTTCGATTCTTAAGCACCAACGACAAAATAAAAATGGCTAAGGTCACAAAATACGTATAAACACAAAGTAAACACGGCACGATCAACTTCGTAAAATTGATATATCCCAAAAAAGAATCAAAAATGACTCCAAAGATACTGGCATAAAACAAAAGCAATATTCGAGAATGATTGATTTCCGGATGTTCTGGTTTTTCTTTCAAAAAAGAATACCCAAACAAAAAGGCTAAAAATGAATAAAAAATAATACCAAAATAAGCAATAGGAATCCCAAAAATTTTCGAGTATTCACTTTCTCCCAGTTCTTTACAGCCATCAACCCCCTCAATCGAACACCCCATAGAGCCCGTGCAAATGTTTGGAAATCCATGCTTACAAATAAGTATGACAGACAAAATGATTCCAATGACGCTTATCAAAAATCCCGAAAGATAATAAATTTGATTTTTACTATGCATAAAAAACAAAATAATTTTTTTAATTTACGTGAAAAGCACAAACTATGAAGCTTGTTTCTGAATATTAACTATATTTTTTATTGTCAATTCACAAATCAATATTGTTGTCTTTTATACTATTGATTGACAAACAAAAAAAGATTTTGACAAAAAGATGAATAAAAATTATAATTTTTAATCCATGCCAATTCTGAAAGGAAGTGAAGAAGTTTTTATTCTTTATAAAAATCAAAAAATCCCATGTGAAATTCTCTTTGAAACAGAAAAAAGAATCAGTCTGAGGATTCCTGAAAATCCTTGGATAGAAAAACTAAAACACGAAGATCGATTAGATTTCGAAACCAAACAAGGCAACTATGATTGCTTCTTCCAAAGCAAAGTTGAATTTTTGGAAATGGACATATTGACAAAAACATATATTTTAGAAATTGATTATCCTCCTTCTTTCAGAAGAATTCTAAAACAACCAGAAAATCAAACATAATCATTTAAATCCTACTTTCCCGAACATCTTATTTTTTTTGAAATCGATTGACTCAAAAGAGAATTTCACAAAAGACTCAATTATCAGGAGAGATTTATGAGTGAAAAACAATACCGCATTGAAAAAGACACAATGGGTGAAATCCAAGTTCCCGCAGATAAGTATTGGGGTGCCCAAACCCAACGTTCGTTAGAAAACTTTAAGATAGGTCAAGATCACTTTCCACGTGAATTTATTTGGGCTTTCGGAATCATCAAGAAGGCATCAGCATTAGTCAATAAAGAACTAGGAGTTTTGGATCCTTACATTGCGGATTTGATTGTTCGAGCTGCTGATGAAGTGATTGAAGGAAAATTAGACGACCACTTTCCTTTAGTGATATGGCAGACTGGTAGTGGAACCCAATTCAACATGAACGTTAATGAAGTAATCTCCAATCGTGCCATTGAAATGGCAGGTGGCGAATTGGGCTCTAAAAAACCCGTTCATCCCAATGATCACGTCAATAAATCTCAAAGCTCGAACGATACTTTCCCAGCAGCGATGCACATTGCCACCGTAGAACGAACGTGGAATCACCTCATACCAAATATAAAAATCTTACGAGATACTCTCTATCAAAAATCCAAAGAATTCAAGGACATCATCAAGATTGGAAGAACCCATTTGATGGATGCAACCCCCATCACGTTAGGTCAGGAATTCTCTGGATACGTGGCTATGCTGGATTATGCTATTGAGAGAATCAAAAAATCACTGGATGATGTGTATAAGCTTGCCTTGGGAGGAACAGCGGTCGGAACGGGTATCAACGCTCATCCAGAATTTCCTGAACGAGTTGCGAAAAAGATCGCAGAACTCACAGGATTTCCTTTTGTGAGTGCTCCTAATAAATTCGAAGCGTTGACTTCCCATGGAGCTCTTTTGAACTTTCATGGAACTTTGAAAACCCTTGCAGCAGATTTAATGAAAATTGCCAATGACATCCGTTGGATGGCAAGTGGACCACGAAGTGGCTTGGCTGAAATCCGAATACCTGAAAATGAACCGGGAAGCTCCATCATGCCCGGGAAAGTCAATCCTACTCAAAGCGAAGCCATGACCATGGTTTGCTGTCAAGTGATGGGAAATGACGTTGCCATTAATTTCGGGGGTTCTGGTGGAAACTTTGAATTGAATGTTTATAAACCCATGATCATTCATAATGTCCTTCATTCCATTCGACTATTAGGTGATGCATGTAGAAACTTTAATGATAGATGTGCCATTGGAATCGAACCTATCTACGAAAATCTTCAAAAACACCTAAATAACTCTTTAATGTTAGTCACAGCATTGAACCCCTACATCGGATATGACAACGCAGCAAAGATTGCAAAGCACGCCTACAAAACAGGAAAATCCCTCAAAGAAGCTGCTATCGAACTAGGACTCCTAACAGCGGAAGAATATGATCGATATGTAAAACCAGAAGAAATGATTAAACCCAACTTAAAGGATATTTAATTGGGGAGAATTCTCCCCATCATCTACGAACTTCATTATCGAAGTTTTAATAATCAAAAAATGTAGTTATCCAAAAATATCATTAAATCAGTATTCCATTAAATAATAATTAACGATATTTCAGTCTGAAATACATTCTCATTTCGCAATAATTTTTCAGTAATTCTTAATCATAATAAAAATATTTACCATTTGGTTAAGGATAATTTTTATATATATATGCAAGCCATTATAGAATTTTTCCTTAGAAAAAGTATTTTTGGAAATACTTTGAGTCTTCTTTTGATTGGATGGGGAAGCTACGTGGCATTCACTATCAATCGTGAGGCATTCCCTCCAATCGATTTTGATGTAGTCGTAATTACTACCGTATTTCCCGGTGCTTCTCCCGAAGAAGTTGAAAAATTGATCACCAATCCCATTGAAGATCAAATCAAAGGTATTGAAGGAATAAAAGAAATACGTTCTTCTTCGATAGAAAATCGCTCAGGAATTAACGTTATTATTGATCCTGATGCAAAGAACCCACGAAAAGTGATTGAAGACATTCGCAGCGCAATTGATAGAGTAAACACTCTTCCCAAAGATGTAGAAAAACCTTTAATTATCGAAGTCTCATCAAGACAAATCCCTGTAATTGAAGTGAATTTATTAGCAGATGAAAATGAAGTTTCTTACAAAACTTTACGAGAATATGCAGAAATTTTAGAGGCAGATTTAAAAACGATCGATTCTGTTGCTAATGTATCGAGACGAGGCTGGCAAGATTTAGAATATGTCATCAAACTTGATCCGAAAAAGATTCAAGAAAACTACATAAGCATAGAACAAATTCTTCTATCACTCCAACAAAGAAACATTAATTTTCCCGGCGGTGAAGTTATCGTCAATGGGATGTCTCAAATTGTTAGGACAATAGGAGAATTTACTTCAATTAGTGATATTGAAAATTTCATTATACGTTCGAATGAACTGGGACAAGGAGTTAGAATAAAAGACATTAGCAGAGTAGAAGAAGATTTTGAAAAAGAACCTTATATTTACCGAACCAATGGGAAAATAGCCATCACCCTCATTGTTGCCAAAAAAGAGCAAGGAGACATCATCGACACTGTAGCCAGGGTTCAAGAGAAGGTTCAGAACTTCAAGAAACTCCTTCCCAACAACATCCAAGTAGAAATCCAAAATGATGTTTCTTTTTATGTGAAAAGAAGACTCAACATCTTAATCAACAATGCATTAACTGGACTATTTTTGGTAGTGGTTTCTTTGTTTTTCTTTTTAGGCTGGAGAACAGCCATCATGGTGGCTTTGGGAATTCCTATTGCCTTGGGAACAGCTTTTATAAGCTTCAAGTTTTTGGGAGTGACTCTAAATCTTATCTCTATGGTGGGGATGATTATTGTGATTGGTATCTTAGTGGATGATGCGATTGTTGTGAGCGAAAACTTCTATCGTTATTTGGAACAAGGGAAATCATCTTTTGAGGCAGCCGTAAAAGGAACCTCAGAAGTTATTGCTCCTGTTTTTGCTTCTGTGATCACAACCATTGTTTCTTTTGCCCCCTTGATGTTCATGAGTGGTATCTTTGGTAAGTTTGTGTATTACATTCCCTTAGTTGTGATTTTGACTCTTCTTGCTTCATTATTTGAAGCTTTTTTTATTTTGCCAGGGCATTTATATGATATCAACAAATTTTCTAAATCCACAAAAGAAATCAAAGGAGAAAGCAATCGATTTTATCAATTCCGCAAAAACATCTATGAACCCGCTCTCAAATGGGTTTTAAAACACAAATGGATATCTCTTGGAGCTACGGTTGGATTTTTGATTTTTTCTTTTGTTTTGCAAATTACTGTTGGAAAGTTCAAACTATTCACTGGGGCAGTAGAAGCCTTTTTCATCAAAATGAAGGCTGATCCATCTACACCGCTCGAAGAAATGGATAAATTCAATCAATACATAAGTAAAGTGATTGAGTCCTTACCCAAAGAAGAAATTGAAAACTACCGAACCGCTGCTGGAATTTCTCAACAAAACCCTACAGACCCTTTCACAAAACGAGGAACCAACTACGCAATGGCACTGGTATATTTAACACCTGAAGGAAAAAGAAAACGAAGTGGTGAGGAAATCATTAGACAGATTCGAGAAGAAACGGCGTGGCTCATCAATCCCAAATTTTTAGAAGGAATGGAAATTTTCAACCCCCATCAAAAATTCGAACCTAAAATCTTTCCTGAGTTCGAAAACCTTAAAGGAAAACTGGAGACACTTCAAATTGATTTGCTTCGAGGTGGACCACCCGTTGGTAGACCTGTTGCTGTGGAAATTGTTGGAAAAGATTATAAAATTCTTGAACAAATTGGAGAAGAATTCAAGGAAAGAATAAAAAAGATTGATGGTGTAAAAAACGTTGATGACGACTTTGAGCTAGGAAAATACGAAATCCGAGTCAAGATTGACGAAAGAGCTGCCTCAATTGCTAATGTAAGCGTAGAAAGTATAAGTTTGGTAATCAATGCTGCCTTCATGGGAGTAGTTCCTACTACAATCAAAAAAGGAACAGAAGAAATTTCTATAAGAGTTCGTTATGATGACCAATACCACAAAAGCATAGATACATTGTATTCTCTTTATGTAATGAATCGTTTAGGTCAACTGATCCCTGTAAAAAAATTAATCCGTATTGAAAAAAAACAAGGTGTTGTTGCTTATAATCATCTTAATGGTGAACGTCTTTTAACGGTCTTAGCCGACATTGATGAAAAACGAACCACCTCAGCTGAGGTAAACCAGCAAATTCGAAAGTTTATGAACGAAATCATAGAAAAATATCCAGGCTACACGGTAAGACTCGGTGGTGAAAACAAAGACACAGAAGAATCTCTGAAAAGCCTTCAACGTGCCTTTCTGATTGGTTTTGTGATTAATTTTATGAT
The DNA here is from genome assembly GCA_025059995.1 of Leptospiraceae bacterium. Taxonomy (NCBI): domain Bacteria; kingdom Pseudomonadati; phylum Spirochaetota; class Leptospiria; order Leptospirales; family Leptospiraceae; species Leptospiraceae bacterium. The sequence goes on along the minus strand of JANXCF010000005.1, from coordinate 15,016 downwards.
TCTTTCATCTTTATTTGGCTCGATTCTGCTTCCTTTTATAACGCTAATCACCATACCATTTGCTTTATCAGGGATATTCATTTCTTTTGTTTTACACCAACAACCCTTGAGCTTTTTAGCCTTAGTAGGATTTGTCGGGGTTGCTGGTGTTGTTGTGAACTCAGGAATTGTGATGATAGACTTCGCAGAAAAATTAAGAAAAAATAATCCTGAATTATCATTAGAACAAGTCACTATAGAAGCAGCTTCTTTACGACTTAGACCCATCATTCTTACAACTTTGACCACAGTTTTAGGACTCTTACCTACTGCTTACGGAATTGGTGGGAAAGACCCATTCCTTGTGCCATTATCTTTGGCTTTGGCATGGGGACTTTTATTTTCAACATTACTGACCTTGTTTATCATTCCACTTCTATTTTATAAATTCTCTTCCTTTAGGGAATGGTTTAAATTAAGATTTCAACCAAGGTAACATTAACAAAATTATTTGATTGCAAATCAAAACGAAATAAATTATTTCTTACGAAAAAAACCACAAGGAGCCCAAAAATGTCAGAAGTGGCAAAACTAAATATTCTAGGAAAAGAAGTAGAACTACCCATCATAAAAGGCACCGAAAACGAAATCGGAATTGATATCACAAAGCTAAGAAATCAAACAGGAGCAATCACATTAGATGACGGATACATGAACACAGGTTCTTGCAAGAGTGCCATTACATTCATTGATGGAGAAAAGGGCATTCTTCGGTATCGAGGCTATGACATAGAAGAATTAGCGGAAAAATCCAGCTTTTTGGAAGTCGCTTATTTGCTTATTTATGGTGAACTTCCCACAAAAGAAGAATTCCAAAAATTTAAAACAAATGTAACACGACATACAATGATTCATGAAGATCTAAAAAGACTTTATGATGGGTTTCCCAAGGACTCCCATCCTATGGCAATATTGAGCTCCATGATCTTAACTTTGTCAGGTTATTATAACGATCAAATGGATCCGCTCAACCCAAGCCATCGTGAAATCTCTATTATTCGTTTGATTGCAAAAACACCTACCATAGCAGCGTACTCCTATAAAAAATCCATTGGACAACCCTTTGTATATCCTAAAAATAGTCTAAGCTACGTGGGAAATTTTTTGAATATGATGTTTTCGGTTCCAGCAGAGGATTACGAAATTGATCCTGTTGTAGAACGTGCTTTAGAAGTGCTTTTGATTCTTCATGCCGACCATGAACAAAACTGTTCAGCTTCAACGGTAAGACTGGTTGGCTCCAGTAGAGCAAATATTTTTGCTGCCATTGCAAGTGGCGTTTGTGCTCTGTGGGGTCCTTTGCATGGTGGAGCAAACCAAGAAGTGATTGAAATGCTACAAATGATTTATGAAGATGGTGGGAATGTTGATAAATACATAAATTTAGCAAAAGATAAAAATAATCCCTTCCGTTTGATGGGATTTGGTCATCGAGTTTACAAAAACTTTGATCCGCGTGCTAAAATTATTAAACGAATGGCTGATGAGGTTTTAAATAAACTTGGGATGAATGATCCCCTCTTAGAAATTGCGAAAAAATTAGAAGAACGAGCCCTTAATGATGATTACTTCATCGAAAGAAAACTATATCCAAATGTGGATTTTTATTCGGGAATCATTTACAAAGCGATTGGGATTCCAACGAATATGTTCACAGTTATGTTTGCTATGGGTAGAATGCCAGGTTGGATTGCCCAGTGGAAAGAAATGATAGAGGATTCTAATACAAAGATCGGAAGGCCACGCCAAATCTACATAGGATATCCCAGGAGACCCTACATTCCAATTGAAGAAAGAAAGTAAATTTAAAACAAGCTGGTTATTTTAATGAAATAACCAGCTATTTATCAATTTAATTTTTACATTCACCAATGTATTTTCCACTCATTTTTTGAATTACTTTTTGCTGATCCATTTGCATTACCATTTCTCCCTCCATTGAGTTTTCAGAATAAACGGCTTTGCCAGAAAATTGAGAACGCATACCCGCAAAATTACACTCAGCCTCCCACTCAGCAGTTTTACCATCAAAACTCTGTTTTGTGATTTTGCAAAACTTTGTAAACTCAGGATTGTTAGGAACATAATCTTCTTTTTTTAGACAATCTTCAAATTTTACTTCTTGACTCATACCTTGCATTCCAACTACTTCAGCTCTCACTTGGAATTCCCACAAACCTTCTTTAAATGATGTTTGAATTTGTGGTTTCCCTTCTTCTTTTTCTTTTTTGCCACAACTCCAAACCACCAAAGACATTAGCAAAAAAAACACCGAAAAATGAAATCTCCTCATACTTCAAACTCCTATAATTTTTGACATAAATATAATTTTATTTCTTTTTATCAAGAAATTCTATTTTTTATCAATTAAAGATTATACTGATAAGTAAATCCTAGTTCTGCAATAGTATAACTCTCTTTGATGTCCCTGATATCTAAATTCCTATCTAAAAGATTGTAAGGTATCAAAAGTATTTCGTTAATAAAGGAAACAGAGAATTTATCCCTAATAATTAATGAAACGGCATTAATATTTTTGAATTTACTTAAATACTCAAGCTTTGATATTCGAAAAAATACATATCTTTTGTTATCACTTTTTGAGGGAATCTCATTTTGCCATACGAAAGACACAAAACTACCGCGATAGCTTCCCGTATAGTTTGAATTTAATAAAAGTGTATCTTTGACCTGTAAGTTATTGATGTTTCTTTCAATGACACTCTGTTTCATGTTGGAATTTCCCGAAAAAACGTAATGAAACTCAAAAAGAAAATCAGAAGTAAAAATCTTAAGAAAACGAAAAGGCACAGTTAAATAAATCCCTTGATTCCTTAATTTTTGGTTATTTTGCTGGTTGGTAGAAACAAGTCTTGATACGGAGAAATTATTTAAAGTGATCAGTTCAGCAGCTACTAAATCGTAGTTTAAAGCCGTAGAATAAGTAAATTCTCTACTCACATATCCAACTTCAAAATAAGGAAAAATATAGTTCCAGAATAAAGAGAAGAGATCAAAAGTATAGTAACGAAAAGAAAAATTTGAAAAAAGATTCTGGTATTGTTTTTGCTGATATCTTGTTTCAGAAAGGAGTTCATACAGGTTCACATTTAAAAGGTTTCTATTCGGTATAGCATATAACTTTGGGTTTACATTCTGATAAAAAGTTTTTAGGAAAAAATCAAATTCTATAAATTGATACCGGTATCTTAATCCAAAAAAACCATCACCACTCCAATTCCAATTAGGCAACTCTCGCATAACAATCAAAGCATTCGGATCATAATTTCCTGTAATTGTTAAATAAGATTTAAAGTAGTTGATGTAATTATAAACTTGATTCAAAGGAATGTTGCTAGTTCCTAAGCCAAGACCTCCAAATACGGAAATATGTCTTGATTTTTTTTGAAGTTCCTCGATCACCTCTGTTTCTGGTTTTTGGATTTCTTCTTCGATTTTTTGGATTTCTTGGATGGCTTTTTCTCTTTCTTGCTCTAGTTTTTCTAATTCTTCTTTTCGTCTTTGTTCTTCTTCAATCCGACGTTGTTCTTCTTTTCGCTTAAGTTCTTCTAATTGTCGTTTCAATTTCTCGGCTTTTTCTCTCTCTTGTCTCTTTTTTTCTTCGATTCTTCGTAATTCCTCCTCACTAACATAAAGGATTTTTTGTATATCACGTTTTTGTATTACGAGAACCCGATTATCTTGTGTGATGATTTCAACTTGATTAATGGTCTGCCGACTAATCTGTCCTTTTATGACTCGACCATCACGCAAATAAATTACATCTCCAAATAAAGAAAGAGGAAAAAGAAGTATTAAGCTAAAAATCAAAAAATTGACATAATTATGAAAATGCATAATACCATGATATACCATTACCAAAAAAGAGAAAGAAAAAATTTTTCTAAAACAACATAGTCAATCAACTAAACAAAAGATAATTTTTATTTATTTTTTGATCAACTAAATAATAAAGAAAAAATGGATTCACATGAAAAAGACAAATGGATATGCCATATTTGATTTAGATTATACCATCCTTCCATACGATACCATGTTTCTTTTTGCCAATTACATTTTGAAAAAAGAACGATGGAGAATGTTTTATTTGATTTTGATATTTCCTCTCCTTCCATTGGCTTTACTGGGATTAATTTCTACAAAAACAATGAAAGAATTTTTCTTGAGTTTTTTATGGGGAATTTCAAAAGAGAAATTAGAAACCTATTCAAAAGAGTTCGTAGAAAATGAGGTTCTACCTAAAGTCTCTCCCGAAATCTTGAAGGAAATTCAACTTCATGCCAAAGAAAAGGTTTTGATTCTGAATACAGCAGCTCCAGATTTCTACGTTAAATTCATTGGAAAATATTTAGAATTTGACATGGTAATTTCGACCCACGTTGAGTTCTCAAAAAAATGGGGTTTCCCCAAAATCATAGGCAAAAACAATAAATCAACTGTCAAAGTGGAAAACTTATTATCGAAAATCAGCGATCATTCTATAAAAATCCTTTCAAAGGACTCAAAGAATCCCCTTTTTTCAAACCAATTAAAAAACTCTATTTCCTTTTCGGATAGTTATTCGGATTTACCTCTTTTAAAGATCACAGAAAAAGCAAAACTTATAAATCCCGACGATCTTCGACTCCTACAGGAAGCCAAAAAAAATGATTGGGAAATTTTACAATATGCAACGCCATTTCGAAATAAATGGCAAAAGTATTATATAAGTTTGTTGCAGGTGTTTGGTTTGTTTTAACTATTCCTCTCTTTCGATGTATTTTCCTTTTGCACGAGCGACAATCTTTCCAATTTCGTTTTCCACCTCAGCTCGATTTTCTATTACTTTTCGATTTTTCTTGATGAACCAGCCACGTATGTATAAGCTCTCTCCAATTCTTGCTGACATCAAGAATCGAACATTGATTTCCCCCGTTGTGGTATCAAAATTCATAGATTCATTTATCTTAATCATCGCTTCGTCTAGTATGGCAGTAAGAATCCCTGGATGGATTTCTCCTGGTTCTCCTTCGAAACGTTCATCTGCTACGAACTCACCATATGCTGTTTTACTATCTTCATCAAAACTCAATTTCAAATTTAAGCCACACGGATTATCTGAACCACTACCAAAACTCTTTGTTTTACTTCTTTTTGACACGGAATGAATTTTATAAAAATAATCCATCTGTCAAGAAAGATTTACATTTTGCAAAATTCTTTATTCGCTATGAAAAATATAATTTTTTTTAATTTATATTTGTTTTCTTTTTTATTTTTTTATTGTAGTAAAATAATGATAAAAAAAGATTATCAAAATGTTTTGAAAGAACCAACTTGTGAAATCTATCGATTTCCTTCTTTTGAAGTTTTTCAGAGTTATGATGAAAATCGAATTTGTGTATATTCTCTAAAAAACAGAAATCAAGATATTCAAAAAAAATTAAAAAATAAAATATATGATATCTCAACATATGAGGTCATAACAGGCTTAGACATTGCTGAGAAGTCAAATTTCGAATTCCTTGAAGAACATTCTTTTGCTTTGTTTACCAATGCAACAGGATTGAATCGAAATCTTAAAAGTACTTTGGACATTCTTATTGAAAATGGCTATTTCCCCAAACTTCTTATAGAACCAGAGCATGGAATATATAGCGCAGAAGATCAAAAATTTTCTTCTATAATCCGAATAGAAAAAACTTATTCTATTCCCATCTTGAGTCTTTACTCAGAAATCAAAAAACCTCCTTTAGCATTATTAAAAGACATTGATACAATACTGATTGATTTAAAAAATCTACCTGTTAGATGTTATACTTATGTATCAACTTTAACTTACTTATTAGAAGTAGCTGACCAACTCCACAAAGAAGTAATCATTTTAGATAGACCTCACCCATATGGAATTTGGAAGCCCATGGGTGGTTTCTTACAAGAAGAATATCGAAGTTTTGTTGGCGAAGCTCCTGTTCCATTTCTTTATAATCTAACTCCAGCTGAATACAGTATTTTCCTCACGAAATACAAACTAAAAAACCTAAAACTAAAAATCATCAAAATGGAGTACTTTGATCCCAAAGATACTCAATGGGTTTTGGGCAACATCTGGATTAATCCTTCTCCTAATATTCCAGACTTAGAAACTGCTCTCATATACCCAGGTCTTGTATTTTTTGAGGGAACACCCTTGAGTGTTGGTAGAGGAACGACAAAACCTTTTATTTACTCAGGAGCTCCTTGGTTAAATCACAAAGAAGTGATTCAAGAGCTTCAAAAACTTTCGTTAAAAGGTATCAAAGTTGGATTAGTGGAATTTCGACCCACCTACTCTGTCTATAAAGGTGAACTATGCAAAGGGATTCAAATCCATCCAATTTCTAAAGAACTAAATCCTTTAGAAATTGGTTATGAATACATGAGAATAATTCGCAAATTACATCCTGATAAATTCTATTTTAAGCAATCCCAAGAACAATTTTTTATAGACAAGTTATGGGGTTCTGATCTGTATCGAAAATCCATCGAACATGACTTAAACTATAAAGAATTTGAAAACCTTTGGAAATCCGAAAGCTTAGTATTTGAAGATTTGATAAAAGATATTTTGATTTATCGATAAATCAGAGGGGAATAGAGTTTACCTCTATTCCTTTGGAATTTTTAGTTTTTGACCTGGATATATTAAGTCCGGGTCTTTGATTTGATCTTTATTTGCATCATAAATTTTAGGCCATTTTCTTGGGTTGTTGTAGATTTCTTTTTTTCCTGCTATTCTCCATAAACTCTCTGCTGGTTTTGTTTTTCGCACAGTGTAAATAAGTTTGATGTTTTCATCTATTAGTTCTGATTTTGTTTGGGAAACAGTTTCTTGAATTGTTTGTCTTTCATGGATTTCTTTTTCTTTTGCAGCCAATTCTTCTTTTTTTCTTCTTTCTTCTTCAGCTAAAGCTCTTTGATAAGAAACATTTACATCTTTCAACATTTCATTGATGATTTTAGTTAAATCAATTGTTTCTTTTGAATAATGAATAGAAGTTTCAAATTGCTTGTTTTCGTATTCCTTTTCGGCATTCTGTTTGGATTCTCTTGCTGCTAGTAGGATTTCATTTATGTTTTGCTCTTTTTGAAATCTCTTTAAAGCACCTGATGATGCCTTTACATTTTTTTCTGTATTATCAAGGGATTTTTGAGCAATTTTTAAAATTTCTCCCGAGTATCTCTCTAATGAAGTTTGATAAACCTGCCCAATATCTTCTTCTAAAATCAAGAGATTTTGATAAGCTACTTTCAACTTTTCATTTTGGATCTGTTCACGTGTTTCAGAAATCCTTCCTTCAATGACTGCGCTAATTTCTGGCTCATATTTCTCAACTTGATATTCTTTTGCAGTCTTCCATTTTCTTTCTAGGGAATTAAGTCGATTTATATATTCACCTTTCTGTACCAAGGATGTTTCAACAGCTACATTAGCAGATCTTAAAGACTTCTCGTATTTTTCTTCAATTTCTTTATTCAATAAAATATGAGAATTCAATTTCTTTTGTATATCTTCTTTCTGTTTTGCATCTTTATAATCGGATTTTTCGATGGCATTAATTTCTTCTTGTTTAAGACTGAACTCTGCTAATTTGTTTCTTAATTCCTTTGCCTCTTGAAGAAAAGATTTTGAGGTCTCAAAATCTCCTTTTGCATGAATTTCAGCATTTAACTCATCAGCTCTTTGTTGTTTTTCTTGGATTTGTTTCTCGTATTGATCAAAAAGTTTCGGATACCATTCATACAAAGATAAACGTGAAAATAAAAAAGAACTCTGCGCTTTTTCCTTCGCATCTTCATATTTTTCTTGTGGTAGGAATGAATGAGACAACTTCAATTCCTCGACAGCCTTATTATAGTATTCTTGGGATTTCCCCGAAACGTTGTATTGGCTAATTTCGTCAATTGCTTCTCGAGCAATCACTACATCTTCAACAGGTACAGGCTTACTACAATAGAAAACAGAAAACAAAACCAAAGAAAAATAAATTACATTAGAAATAGAATAATTAATTGATTTCATAACTTACCTCATAACTATATTGAATTAAAACTATTTTTTGAAAGCCGATATAGCTTCTGTTTCTGTATCGTAAATTTCGAAAAATGAAGTCAACTTCGTCAGTTCAAACACTTTTCGCACGGAACCAGAAACATTACAAATCTTTAATCCACCCTGATATTTTTTTAAATTTGATAGGCTCGAAATCAGAGCTCCAATTCCTGATGAGTCAATATAAGAAACCTTATCGAGATTGATGACAACATTGTATTTTTTTTCTTCAATCAATTTATTAATAGTATCTTTAATCTCTGGAGCATTATATAAATCGATTTCACCATTAACATCAAGGATCACTATATCTCCACTCTCTCTTCTTGAAATCTCCATATACGTCCTTCCTAATCTATGAAATTCCTGATAAAATTATGCATAAAGACATGTTTCTAATTTTATAGCTATTATGATAAATATTTTTTATGATAACTTTTTTCAACTTTTTTTTATCAATCATTTTTGTGAATTATTTTTCTATCATTAGCATTATCGACTTTTGTCAAACAAAAAAAAATTACCAGTTAAGATTTATAAAATTTTCAAAAAACTCTTTGAAGGTTTTTTTCATAATGGCTTCCCTCATTTTTTCAAAAAAATGAAAATAAAAATACAAATTGTGATATGTTAATAGTTCATAAGCTAAGAGCTCTTTTGTATTGTATAGATGACGTATATAAGCTCTACTATAACGACGACAGACTCTACAATCACACTTTTCATCAATAGGCTTCGTATCAAGTTTAAAATGAGAATTTTTGATATTTAACTTTCCACTCCACGTATAGGCATGACCATGTCGAGCATTCCTCGTTGGAAGAACACAATCAAATATATCGAAACCATAATAGACAGCATAAAGAATATCTTTGATACTTCCCACACCCATTAGATAGTGAACCTTTTGGGGATTTAGCTTTGGTCCTAAAAACGAAAGAATGCGATAAAAGTCTTCTTTTTCTTCACCAACACTTAAACCTCCAACAGCAATTCCATCGAACTGAAGGGATTCAATAAATTCTAATGACTCAAGACGTGTATCCTCGAAGATCCCACCTTGGACAATCCCAAAGAGCTGCTTTTTCTTCCAGTTCGAGTTTGAGTCAGTTTCTTTTTTTTTTCGTTCAAAGTGTTCTTTAGAGCGTTTTGCCCACCGATGAGTTCGATCCAAAGACTCACGAATTCTTTTTTTATCGCTATTTGCTGGAGGACAATCATCCAACACCATCATGATATCTGAATCCAACAAAAACTGAAAATCTATCACACTCTCTGGACTCAAGAAATGCTTAGAACCATCAAAGTAGCTCTGAAACATAACTCCATCTTCGTGGAACTTTCGAATCCTCGACAAACTATATACTTGAAAACCACCACTATCTGTCAGTATTGCCCCGCTCCAAGAAATGAATTTCTTTAAGCCCCCCAATTGTTCGATGGAAGTGCCTGGACGTAAATACAAATGATACGTATTTCCCAAAATTAGCCTATATCCGATTTCTTCGAGTTGATCCTGCCAAATGGCTTTCACGCTCCCTCGGGTTCCAACGGGCATAAACATAGGAGTCGGAATAGAAAACACCCCATTTTCGTTAGAAAAATTCATTTTACCATAACGAGCATAAGAAGTAGAATCTACCGAGATAAGTTCAAACGGTTTCATTGAAATCCAAAATCTACTTCTTAGTTTGACTCCAAAGCATTTTTGATGAAAAGAATTTTCTGATTTTGTTGGTGATATTTGGGATTATCTTTTGTGAAAAGAAAATACCTTTGAATGTGAGTCCTTAAGATTTCTTTGAGCTTTTGTTTTTCTTTCCATTGCTTAAAAGAATCTAATTCTTTATATAGCTCAAAATAAAAGTGAATAAAAACATATTCATACTGAGGAAGGTCGATAAAAGGTTCAATATATTTCACCTCTCCCGCAAGATATTCCTGAACTTTCAAATACTGCCTTTGGTTTTCTTCGTCTTCGATGGATTTCAAAAGCTGTCCTAATTCTCCTCGCAATTGATCGAACTTTTGCCGTTGTTCTTTGGTAGCTTCATCAGAATAAAAACGATATTCGTAATACAGTGGTATTGCCTTTGCCTTTTTACATTCTAAATCATCGCTGATGATTTGGCATTCTTCTGCGATTTCTTTCATTCGAATGAAAGAATCCAATATAGCTTTTTTTTCTTTTTGAGCCTCTTGAAAATCAAACGATAAAAACATTTCCAACAAAGATGAATAGTAAAGTTTATAGTATTCATACTTGTCTTTGTTTGTGTGGAATTGATTTCGTAAGTCCCATGCAATCTCGAATTCTTTTAAAGCATTTCGTAGCATCACATCTTGAGGTTTTTTTAAGTATTCTGAGTAATAGACCCTCCCCAAGGCAAAATGAGCATCCACCAAGGTATTATCTTGCTGGAGAGCTCTTGTGTATTCTTCAATCGCTTTTTCTGTGTTGCCTCGATAATATTCACTATCCCCTTTTCGTTTGATCAAATGGGCTTTTTCTAAATTTTCTGATTCCAAATCACGAACCACAAAATACCCTTCTCTTACTCGAAGCAAGTTTCCTTCCCCAAGTAAAGCCAAACCATATAAAGGATGATACAAAATCGCATTTACTATTATTTCCCCCACAAGCAAAGCATTTCTGTATTTTTGATGTAAATCTTTATAAACTATATATAACTTCTGTCCAACTCTAATTCCTTTTTTGTTGTAAAGTTTTACCAACACTACGTCTTTTCTTACATCATATTCTTTAATTGGCTCATCTTTGAGTTCTGTCTTGGTGGATTTTACTTTTGATTTAATTTCTCCCACTAAAATCATTTTTTTGGGACGCAACGCTTGATAGGACTCAAACACATAAACATGATCTCTCTCTTCCAAAGAAAACAAAGAAGAAAAAGAAATAAAAACCAAAAAAACGAAAAACCTCATCATTTCGTTTATCGAGTCAATTTTCGTTTTTCCCCGCATTTTCCTTGGAACTATCTTTGTGAAACCGTATTTGGTATAAAAACACTTTGATTTTTTCTTGTTCTTCTTGAGTTAAATCCTTTTTCCAAAGCATATACATGATATGATATTGATTTCCATCAACAACATAGCCTCGAAGAAGAAAGTTTTGATTTTTCTCGCAAACTTCGTATTGATGAAAAACCAACTCGCCAAAAGCTTTGTTTCGACATTTTAAAAAAAAATTGTCCCAGTCTTCTTGCGAAATCCCCTTTCGATTTTGGAGAACCACGGACTTAATCCAAAATTTTTCAATACCTAAATTCTTTCCCTCGAAACCTCGAAGGTTTTGAAAAACTTCAACCCGATATTGCATATCATAAGGAAATTCCCAGACCCAATAAGTATCAGTCGTGATAGGAAAGAAAAATGTTTCGTGAGCTTTTGCTGTTTTAATGTACAAATTTTGAGGATACAAGAACTGCCAAGAAACAATTAACAAACTAAAAAACCAATGCATCCAGCACCAAACTTCGATACTCCAACAGAGTAAAAACGAAAATAGCCGACCTTCGAAATTCTGGGTCTTCTGGTAGATTTTCCAAAAAGAGCTGATTTTGAAAAAGAATTCCTTTGAAAGTCAAACTGAGTTGATAGGGAAGTCCAGGAACAAATGCATTTTTTAGAGCTTCATTCCTTTCATCAAAGCGATCCCGTTTGTAAGGGACATAGATTTCTTTTCTTTTTTTGTCGTAAAAAACCAAGTAAATATCCTCAACCCGCGAAAAAAGTAAATTTACTTTAATGACTGATTGGTTTCGAAAACTTCCAACATCGAAAGAAATTTCATCAAGATAAGCCTCAAAAGCATAATTGGGGAAAAGAAATATTACTGCGAAGAAGACCATTTTTCTAAGATTTCCTTGGCCTTTCGTTTTACGGATTTACTGGGATCATAGAGGGATTTGACTTCCAATAATTCTCGAAACTCTTTGAGTTCTAAATCTTCGATGTAATCCAATGCCTTCAATCGAGTGTTGGCATCATCATCCATAGCTAATTTTTTGATTTCTTCCTTGACTGAATCATCTTTTAGTCTGATTAATGCTTGGATTACATGATTTTTTAGGGAATGATATTTGACTCTTTCTGTGGGATTATTGATTGTTAAAATTTTATTATAAATTTCTTTTAATTTTTGAACAAGTTTTATTTTTTCTTCCTCCTGCCACTCCAAAGCCAATTTCGAAAGTGCATTGATACTATAAGCTCGTAGGTATAAATCCTCTTCGTTGTCTAAATTTTGATAAAGAATTTCTTTAAAGTCCTGATTTTTCGAATTCCCAGCATATACTAAAATCACTCTTTTGATTTCGATATGGGTATCCTCTCGTTGGAACTTTTCTTTTAGAATTTCTGTGATTTCTTTTTGATTATAGTTGAGATTTCCAATGGTTCTTAAAAAAGCATGAGTAAACATTGAATTTTCTTGAAAATCTATTTGATTTAGAGTTTTTAAGACTAAATCTTCTATGTTTTGTATTTTTAAGGTTTCTATTCCTCGTAATGCCTGCAATCGAATTCTTTCTTCTTTATGAAAGAGATTTGATTTGTAGGATTCTATACACTTATCACAACTGGCTTTATGATCCACCAAAAACCGAAGGGATGCCTCTATCAAAAGGGGATCAAAATCATTCAAAGAAAGATCCGCCAGAACATCGAAAAATTTGGATTTTTCTTCTTTGTCGAGTTTATCCAAACTTTTGATGATTTGAATTCGCTCAGAAGTGTGGAGATATTGGAGTTTTTTTAGGATTGTTTGGTATTGTTCTTCTGTTAGCTTTTTTTGGGGATTATCTTTTGAATTTATTTGAGCTACAAATACAAAAACGAAAAGAAACCACAAAATTTTAAATCTGCTTTTTTGCATCATTCTTCTTTTACTTTTTCTATCAGCAATTCTTCTAATTCTTTGACTCTTGCTTCCAGCTTTTTTATCAATCGATGATTTTCTACGTTTTCTTTATATTTCTTGATGAGTCTTTCTACTTGTAAATGTAGTTCTTCGGGTTCCCAAGGTTTTTCGATGAAGTAGTTCAAACCACCTTTGTTGATGGCTTCAATGGTATCTTGTAATCCGGCCTGTCCTGTTAAAAGTATCTTGATGGTGTCGGGAAGGATTTGGTGGACTTTTTCGAGTAGTTCGCTTCCCTTCATCCCCGGCATCACTTGATCGGTAATAATAACTTCCACAGAGCCACCCTCTCTGAGGATGTCTTGGATGATTTCCCAAGCTTCTTCTCCACTTAATGCCACTTCAATTTCATGAGTTTCTGAAAAATAATATGATAATTGTTCTTTTAGAGTCTTGATTACATTTTCCTCATCATCAACACAAATGATAAATCCTTTTTCCATGCTTCCATTACAAGGTAGGATTTCAGAATATCAAGAACTTTGAGACCACGAAGGGAAAGAAATTATGCCCAGGGGCGGAATCGAACCACCGACACATGGATTTTCAGTCCACTGCTCTACCGACTGAGCTACCTGGGCTACCGATTACAGAACCAAAAAAGCAAACATCATACTATAATCAACTCTAATTTAACTTCAAAACTCAAATTTTTTATTATTGCAAAGCGAAATGTCTGGTATCACCTACCTCGACCAAAAAGAACAATCCTAATGGTTTTGATCAAAATGGAAATGTCCAACAAAAAAGAATAATTTTTGATATAATACAAATCATATTCTAATTTTTGTATTGTATCTTCAATCGAAGCTCCATAAGGATACATTACCTGAGCCCAACCCGTAAGCCCAGGACGAATGGTATGGCGGTAGTAGTAAAAAGGAATCACTTTTTGATAAATTTCTGTTAACTTTGTCCATTCAGCTCTAGGACCGATCAAACTAATATCACCTTTTATTACATTGATAATTTGGGGAATTTCATCTATCCTCGATTTTCTAAGAAAATTACCAATTTTTGTTACTCTGCTATCCTTCTCTCTCGTATATGGATCTAATTTATCTGATCCTTTTATCATTGTTCTGAATTTATATGCTATAAATTTTTTGTTATTCATTCCTAATCTTTCTTGCTTATAAATTAATGGAAAACCATCACTTAGATATACAATCAAAAGTATAAAAGGTAGGAATACAAGTATTGGTAAAGCTAAAATCAAGCTAAATATAACTTCTACAATCCTTTTTAGTTTCATTACAGTTGAACTCTCCACAATCAAAAACCCTTTTGTCTGAATGAACCAATAATCGTCAATATAGTAGAGAGGAATTTTAAAAAAGTAATATTCATAAAAATGAATCAAATCATAAACAAGAACTCCTTTTTGTTTTAGTTCGAAGAGGATTTGGATTTTTTCTTTTTCTAATTCCAAATCTTTTTTGGCAACAACAATCGCTGTCCATTGCTCACGGATAGCCGTATAGAATTTTTCTTGAATTGTTCCATAAATACTGAGGTTTTGACTATTGTTCATTTCTTTTGGTATTTCATTTAATAAGTATTCAATTTGCCATTTCCCGCCTCGGATATTGATTTCATGTTGAAACTTTTCTGCAATCTCAAGATTGCAAATAACTAATATACGTATTTTGAGCCTTTTGGGGTCCAAATACTTTTGAAAGTAAAATCTTGATATAAAAATGAAAGGAGCAATGAATAAAAATGACGTTAATAAAATGGTTCTACTTTGAAAAAAGGATTGCATATAGAAAGTCAAAATGTAGTTATAAGAGATATAGAGTATTGGAATCAAAAAAATTCCCAGCAAGCTTCGGTATTGTAATGGGATGTTTGAATAGTGAACCCATGGGTTATATAAATCAAAAAGATAAAATCCTATAACTATAATCAATATAAATTGAATTAATAATAATATTTCTTTT